>CAYUHB010000245.1:0-1543 GCA_964444355.1 uncultured Methanosarcinales archaeon | reverse complement strand
ATTGTCAGGGAATTCGAGCAAATCCGCTGAGAAATGTTTATATAGCGGGTTTACCGGTGTGAACTAAAAATGAGGCTCAGTGTATTTTTTGTTTGCATTGTATCTCTTCTACTTCTCTCTGCTTGCGGTGAGTGCAGTAAGGATTCTGATTGTACTGCAAAAACTGCTTTTTCTGTAGCCTGCACGGAAAAGAAGTGTGTTTACACTGCTATTCCGAATCAGTGCGGCAATCTTATTTGCGAGCCTCCTGAGAACAAGTGCAAGTGTCCTTCTGACTGCAAGCCTGCTTGTGTTGGCAAAGTGCAAAATTCCCAGTATCTTACTCAGCAGTGCATTCAGGACCAGTGTGTTGAGGATGTTGCTTCCAATCTGATAAAGCCTATTTCAATTTCTGCTGACCAGATTGTTGCTGGCGACAAGTTCAAGCTTGATACTCTTTACAATCAGCCGTTTAATATGAAGAGGGATACGTTCAACATTGCAGTTTCGATTTCCCAATTTGCGCCCCAGAACAAAGACCATCATATTATTAGTATGGAGATGACAGGCACTACAAAGGATGGAAGAACGATTACTTTGGCTCAGCAGTCTGTTGACAAGTATTTGTGGAGTGTTGGAAGTTCTGTGCAGGAAGGTTTGATTCTTGATTTTACTACGGCAGAGCTTGAGGGCGAGATTAGTAATCTTGTTTTGAAGACTCAGTATGAATACATTATTGTTCAGGCTGGCAAGAAAACAGCGAAGCAGGGTGTTATACAGAATAAGTACAAGGATAAATTCGTTTTTGTGAAGCCGGCTGCATCTTACCCGTGTCCTGCAAGTTGTGATGATAAGAATTCTGGCACAAAAGATACTTGCGGTCCTCAGACGAATTATTTCTGCATGCACGAGCCTGTTCCTAATACGTGCGGTAATTTCAAGTGTGATGGCAGTGAGAATAAGTGCACTTGCCCGCAGGATTGCGGTATGTGCGGCGGCAGTGCGGGCGCTTATCTTGATTTTGTCTGCAAGTCTAATAAGTGTGTTGCTCAGCTGAAGTCAGGCGTTAAAGTCGTGCCGAATTCGATTTTTGATGACAGGAGCTTGGGTCGCGTTCAGTTGAACAACAATTACAAGTTCAATAATCCGTTTGATATCGGAAAGGACAGGCTTGAGATTGATTTCAAGGTTTACCGTCAGGATCCTACGGTTTCCAGCGTCGCGATTGATACTATTAGGTTGCTTGAGGGTGCTCAGCAGATTTCTGAGACTTCTGTTAATGAGGTTCTTAGTGACAAGCCTGTGACTGTTTCTGTTGCCATTCCGAGTATTGTTGAGCCTGAGGAGGAGCATTTGTTGACTCTTGCTGTTTGGTACAGGTTTACTCAGGACGGTGAGGAGAAGACTGGCAAGTTTGAGAAGCCTTTGGGTAAAATCACTTTGATAAGGCCGGAGTAAATTGTTGCGTGGCTCTGGTCCTTCGGACTGATTTTTTCTCCCCTGCGCAGGCAAGGGGAGAGAAAAATCACCTCAAGCATGGCTTGAGGCAGAGCAAAAATAGGAG
>CAYUHB010000244.1:0-1558 GCA_964444355.1 uncultured Methanosarcinales archaeon | reverse complement strand
CAAACGCTTGACTTCCAATTTAGCAGTCATAGCCTCACCGTGCAATGCATTGTTTTCATCACGGCCAGAAACACGGATGTCCAATGAAATAGTGCCGTCATCAGCCTCTTCATCAATCTCAAGACTCATTGTAACAGCATCTTCGTCACTGGCATCCAAATCATCCAAGTCATCTTCCTCATCAAAGTCGAGGTCACTGGAACTTGAATCAACATTAATATCAATAGTGTCAAAAGCAATATCGCCAATCTTCAGGCTATTGCTGTCACTGTCGTCAAAGTTGTTTTCAACCTGGACTTCCAAATTGCACTCATAACCAGGCTTTAAGTTCTTGACACGGTCGCCATCTTCCAAACTCTGGCTTTTGTCATTACAATCAATGCGGACTTTCTTCATAGCGAGCTGGTTGACTGCCTGCATCATGACATCTGCAGATGCAGAGTCAGAAGCACTTCCAATAGTGCCAGTTACAGTGATTATTCCTACCTTCAAAGCCTTAACTTTCAAATCAGTTGAATCAACGCCAGGGTGGTCAAGCGGAATTGTTCCATTAATAGTAACAGTTGCACTTGCGCCAGCAGCCAAACTTGCAGGAACACTTGTGAATCCCAAAGCATACTTGCTGTTCTCAGCACCGCCGCCAGCAGAAATTGCAATATTGGATATTGCAGCAGTATTATTGTTAATTATGGTAAAGGTTGACTGAACCTTCACACGGTCCTGATTCTCGCCACCGAGACTAGGACTTGAAACCTGCATTGCGGATGCACCAAGTGCAAACAGCGCAATCAACAAAACGAATAATGCAATTTTTTTCATATTACTCCACCCCGAGTATATTAATAAGACAGAAGAAACAATCCCCCTATTTAAACATTTCGCTTTTGTTAGTATTGGCGAGTAGTAAACTTACTTCTTTTTCTTTTGAACCTTTTCCGCTTCCTTAGCTATGAATTCAGTATCCTTAACAGCACAATGAATGTCGTCCACTTCGTGAACGGCTTCTTCCAAGTCGCCCTTCTCAAGCTTGTGAACCCTGACATCATACTTCAACAGCTCATCTGCCTTTTTCGCAGTTTCCTTATCCTGCTTGGCAGATTCAAGATTCTTTTCAACCTGCACATGATGGGCGTGAGCCTCTGCAGAGAACTCCTCCCTTGCTTTTTCTGACTCTTTCTCGATATGCCCGGCAGTCTTTGATTGTTCAAAGGTTCTTTCTTTAATGTCAGACAGCAATTCATTAACCGGCTTGCCATTAGTTTGAGCGCTTTCAACAATCTTCTTAGCGCGCTCCATTGCCTCTTCCATATTCGCAACAAGATGCAAATCCTTCAAGGACTTCGCAATCTGATGCATCCGCTCCCTCGTTTTTTCGTCCATAACAAAAAGTGAAAGAAAGAAGTATATTAAGATTGTGCTAAAAGAAAAAAAACCGCCCGTGCTACCGGGCGGGAGTTCGAGGGAATCTGCCTCAAAAGAGGCAGCGCGGAATAAATTCCGCTGGTCTCTTTTTTCAAAAGAGGCCAGATCTCTTTTAAAAAATAGAGGATGGCATCCC
>CAYUHB010000243.1:0-1558 GCA_964444355.1 uncultured Methanosarcinales archaeon | reverse complement strand
AGAATAAGCGGATTCGTAAGAACAGACGGAGCAATGGAACTAATAGTACTAGGAGCAGTACTGTTCGCAGACGCACTATTAGTAGTCAGGCACTTTTTGTAAAGAATAGACTTTCTTTTAATCAGTGTTTTTTGATTTGAATACTCCAAAATCTCTCTTCTGCTTCCTTGGGAGTGCATTTGAAGATTTCAGCGATACAAGCAAAGCCTCTCTTGTCAACAGATTCACGAAAATCAGGATTGCTTTGATCAACACCATCACTATCACCAACGGTTGGTGCCTGGCCCATATCAACCAGATGTTCAAGCGCTAAATCAGTAGCAGCGACAGCGGCTCCATAAAAATAAATGTCATCAAAGCTAATAATTCCGGCTTCAACAACCGCTAAATCGGGCTTGAAATGCTGATGTGTTAAGACATCTGTAAGATACTTTCTTGCATATTTGCGAATTTCTTCCTCAACTTCTGGATGCATACTACTCGGGAGTGATGAATAACTTATAAATGTATCGAATGAAGCTTGGAGAATTTATTACGCTCTAATTGAAATATTTACTCAAAATCCACTTAGCACTATCAACCAAATCAAGATTTTTAACTTCCTCTTTTGCAAAAAACTTCGCGTCCAAAATCTCCTCAGGCAACTTAATGCTCTCATTCAACGGCTTGACCAAGAAAAAGAAAATAACAGTATGATAATCATACTTCAAATTCACATGCTCCTTAAAATCAAGCAATCTCAAAACCTCAACATCCAAATTAGTCTCCTCTTTAATCTCCCTTTTCACAGCATCAACAAGACTCTCACCAAACTCGACCTTTCCGCCAGGAACAATCCAATAAGGCAGTTTGCTCTCAAGAATTTCCTTAACTAACAAAACCCTGCCATCCTTCTTCACCAAGCCGGCAACAATAACCTTTGGACGCTCCCCCATATACTAAGAAAAGTACGTTTCCTATATAAAAAACCCACTGGACACTGGACAACCACCCGCGCGGCGTATTTAAACCCAACTTGGTCTTAGAGTAAACAGGCGAGCACCAAACGGAAGAACCGAAGGTGAAAAAATGGAAGAAAAAAACCAACCAGAAAAAAAATTCAGCACAGGCGCAATAAGCGCAACTGTGTGGAAAAACGTCCGAACAGACAAAGAAGGCAAAACCTTTGAAACAAAGACTGTAAGCCTGCAAAGAAGGTACACAGACAAAACAGGCCAATGGCAGAGCACGAATTCTATGAGACTAAACGACCTGCCAAAAGCAGCACTCGTAATAGAAGAAGCATACAGATACCTAGTGCTAAACGGACACGATGAACCAACAAAAACCGAGGTGATTGCTTGAAGCGAAAAAAAGAACAAACAACAACACCCCCGCAGCCAAACTGCGGGAATTTTTCATATTCATAATCAAACGAGGTGATCATTATGACAAACAAAAAGTATATCGAGGAAGAACAAACAATACAAATAGAAACATCCGAAGGAATGGTTGAGGTAACAAAAAAACCAGACATGGAAGAACCAAAAAAGAAAATCACAAGCGTACAAGACCTGCC
>CAYUHB010000242.1:0-1566 GCA_964444355.1 uncultured Methanosarcinales archaeon | reverse complement strand
TTTTCATTTGTGCAGTATAACCAAGTGATGAACATAGCTTATGTAATAGTTGGATGGAGGCTGGTGCTTGACATATTGGTCAAGCTCATTCAAATAAATATTGGCAAAAAACTGGCTTGTCCAATTGCCCAACGGCATCCCTTTTCCAGGAATGCCTGAATTATAATGATTTAGAACAGTCCTGACCAGCCAGAGCACGTCTTTATCTTTTATCCTTTTTGCAATAATGTTCAAGAGCACGGCGTGGTCAACATTATCAAAGTAGTGTTTAATATCCGCTTTCAAAGCGTGTCCGCAAACAGCGTTCGCATTCCTTGCGTCGGGAGCGAGCTTGCCATTGTTTGTGACTTTTCGGAGAAAATAGTCAAATCGTTTGAGCGCTGGCAGAGTTCCTTTGCCTTTCCTGCTCGCATAACTATCGTGTATGAAACGCGGCTCGAAAATCGGCTGAAGAATGTTCACAAGCGCGTGGTGGACAATCCTGTCTCTGAAATCACTTACGCAAATCGTTCTTGTTTTAGGGTCCCTAAGCACAAAAGTTCTCAAAGGTTTTGGCTGATAGTTTTTGTTCTTGAGTTCTGCGTGAAGTGTGACTAGGTGCAATTGCCAATGTTTTTCAAACTCGCGCACAACAGGATTGTTCGATTTTCGCTTGCACGCCTTCCAATAGGCAGTTTCAAGATTTTCCATAGAAACAAGCTTATCAAAAAGTCCGTTGTACGTTTTCATCAGGAATGCCCGAGTTCAGGACTGGCTATTCCACGAGCCCGGCCATTGTTGTTGAAGTTGTTGTTGGCGTTGATGTTGTCGATGTTGTTGTAGTTGTCGCCGCCAAGACCCACAGGCCGGCACTCTTGTAGCCCTGCACACCATTCAATTTGCCACTGCCTTTCCAAGACGTTCACTCTTACGAGTTACCAGTTGTCAAGGCTGTATTTCATAGCAATGCTCGAGGCTCTTGCCGTGATGGCAGAGCGTGTAGTCCAGTCCTGAAGGGCGCACAACCGCAGTCCTTGCGGTATTAGCCCTGCTCGGGACAAACAAAAGAAAAAAATCTTAGTTTAAAGAATTATGCACGAGAACTTTCTGCAACCTTTGTTTCCAGTGGAATTTCGCGCGCGCCGTGGACTACCCCACGAGCCCGGCCATTGTAGTTGAAGTTGCTGTTGGCGAAGATGATGTCGATGATGCTGCAGTTGACGCCGCCAAGACCCACAGGCCGGATAAGTGTCTGGTCTTCCTTGCCTTTCAATTCGCTTTCTACTTCACTTTCTGTCAGGTCGTATAAGAATCCTTGCTCTCTTTGTCTTTTCTGTAAGTATGATGCGTTGAGCTCTGCAATTTCAGCATTTCCAACAACAGCAATTATGTCTGAATTACTGCCATATTCTGAGCGTCCCCTGGTTTGTTTTGTGGACAATTTTAAAGCTCTTGTCTGGAATACTGGGCGAACTCTTCCAGCTTCCTCTGCCAATCCGATAAGCTTTGCAACAAGAACGTCACTGCGAGGTATTGCAAGTTCTGTAAATCCTCTAGTATTGCTGTGCTTTTTGTATCCTGCTTTTA
>CAYUHB010000241.1:0-1576 GCA_964444355.1 uncultured Methanosarcinales archaeon | reverse complement strand
ATTTAAAAATGTTCACAATAAAGCTTATAAAGAACTGCCAAAAAAACAATACTATGAAATACATACCAATAATCGTGGCAATACTATTAATTCTTGCAGCGTGCGCTCAAGAAGCAAAAAAAGACGACAAAGCAAATAAGACCGCAGAACAGCTAAAAGAAGCAGAACCTGCTGCGGCTGAACAAAAAAATGCAACTGAACAGCCAAAAGCAGAACAGCCCAAAGTGGAAGAACAACAGGAAATACAAACAGAGCAACCCGAAGTAAAAGAAGAAACAACCTCGCCGGCACAAACACGCACAAGAATGTACAGATTCCTGGACAAATTTGCAAAAGTAACAGGATACGACTTCACATACAAAGGAGACCACTATTACAGCAAAGGCACAAAATACAAAATAATACTAGGCGCACCAGAAACAGTCAGCAAAGCAAAATTCGGAGACGTAGAAAAAAACCTGTATTATTACGACACAATATACGTTGACAGAACAGCAAAAACAGCAATAGCCTACTGCGAAGGACACGACAGCAAAACCAACAAACAATGCGCACAATTAGAACTGTACGATCTGGCATACCCAGTACCATACGATGACTGCAGCATACTGCTGCCAGAAGACTGGCTGTTAACATACCTGGACAAGGAACCAAGCTCAGTAGAAGAAAACAAATACTACATAGAAGGAAGAGCGGCGACTGTTGTCAAATTCAACGGAACACCTGAAATCGAGCTGAACCTCGATCCAGGAAACGGGCTCGTCTTAAGAGCAGACGAGAAAAAAGGAAGCCAGCTGCTTGCAAGATACAGCTATGAAAAAGTGGCAACAGACCAGGTAAGGGATGTGGACGTAATGCACAGAAGCAAGAGCGAAATTCCATCCAGCGAAACGTTCTACAGATGACTTTTGAATAATTATTATTCTTGTTTTTCAAAAGTCATCTTAGAGAAGTTTGACTTCATTTTATGGTTTTTCAAACTTCTCTACAAATAGTTTTTTTTAACTTTTCATTATTCTTTTTATTTTATTCTAGCACGTATTATCCTACTGAACCGACTCTTTTAGGCAAAGCTTTTTATAGCTTATATTGTTCGAGAATATTATGCACAAAGAAGAATTTGAAAGAGAAATGGAAGAATACCTGCGCGCAAGAAAACGAGCAGGATTCAACATAAAAGCATTCTTCCAAAACCTCCTTCCGAAAAAACACGAAAAAGTGGAAATGCCGGAAGAAGTAGAAGTCTACGAGGAAGAATCCAAACAAGAACCAAAAGAAGGAATGCTGGCAAAACTCTTCAAAAAAGAAGAACCACTAAACGAAGAACTGCTGCGAACAAGAATGCAGGTAGAAGACATGACAGAAGACATGAAAGAAATATCTAGAGAAAAGGTTACCTTGTTGAAACTGAAGAAAGATACTCCAGATAACAAGATTGAGAAGATTAAAAATTTTCTAGTTAAGAATGACTTGTTCATCAAGTACGTGCCACAAGAAAATGCATTTGAAGTAAAAGACAAAGACAAAACTTACCAAATCATAAAAAATGCTAAATTGGGAATCAAAGAATAGGATA
>CAYUHB010000240.1:0-1585 GCA_964444355.1 uncultured Methanosarcinales archaeon | reverse complement strand
AATTGGTATAGCAAATAAAATAACCTTATAACCACCATCACCCACATTCTGACTTCAGAATTATCCTAAAACCCCTGCCTTCTCTAACAATTTGAAAAGACAATCTTTTTGCATGGTCACATTTTAGAAACCTTTAAAAACCCTTTACTATTCTTTAATCGTATTATTCTCGGTGAAATCAAAAAATGGAAAACGAGCAGGGGTCAGAGCAAAAGGACGATGTGGTAGCTGAAGCGCTGGAAGTGCAGAAGGTTCCTTTCATTGCAGGCGCGACTGAGCCTGAAGTGAAGGAAGTTGAGGAAGTTAAGGCAGTTGTTCCTGAAGCTCCTAAGAAGGAGGGTATTAAGACTCATATTTTTGCTTTGAGAGCTACTGCTAATCGTGAGGACCAGGTCATGGATTTCCTGGTTAGCAATGTTAAAAAGAAGAAAATGCAGGTTTTTTCTGTCATCCGTCCTCATGGTATGAGGGGTTATATTTTTGTCGAGGCTAATGACCGTCAGAGCGCTGAAGAAGCCAGTTTTAACATTCCTTATGCAAGGGGAATTTTGCCGAAGGAGATTCAGTATGCTGAGATTGAGCATATGCTCGAGCAGGTCAAGAGAGAGGTTGACATTCGCAAGAATGATGTTGTTGAGATTATTGCAGGTCCGTTCAAGCGCGAGCAGGCTAAGGTTACAAGGATTGACAAGTCCAAGGAGGAGGTTGTTGTTGAGCTTCTTGGTGCTGCTGTTCCGATTCCGATTACTGTCAAGATGGATGCTGTTAAGGTTATTCGCAGGGAGTCTGGAGAAGCTCAGTCTGAAGAGCAATCGGACTCTGAAAGTTAGAAAGGTTTTTAAATATCCTATTAGGGGTTTCATTTTATGCCAAAACAGACTGTAGAAGCAATGATTGAAGGCGGGAAAGCGTCAGCCGCTCCTCCGTTAGGTCCAGCTCTCGGTCCGTTGGGTGTTAACATTGGCCAGATTATTTCTGATATTAACAAGAAGACTGCTGACTTTAGGGGTGTTCAGGTTCCGGTTAAAATTACTGTTGATGAGCAGAAGAACGTTTCAATTTCTGTTGGTACTCCTCCTGCAAGCGCTTTGATTAAGCAGGAAGCTCATATTGAGAAGGGTTCTGGCAGTCCCGAGATTGAGCTTATTGCTGATGTTAAGATTGAGCAGATTATCAAGATTGCGAAGATGAAGGCAGATAGTTTGTCTGGCAAGGACATGTTTGCTCGTGTTAAAGAGATTGCAGGCACTTGCAACAGTATGGGTGTTATGATTGAGGGCAAGCGTGCTGTTGAGACTATTGCTGATATTAACAAGGGAATGTTTACTGAGGAAATAAAGGCTGAGAAGACTGAGCTTTCTGCTGAAGAGTTGAAAGAGCTTGAAGAGAAGAAGCTGAAGCTGGCTGCTGATATTGAGAAGAGGAAGGCAGCTCTTACTGCAACTGCAAAGCAGATTATTGAGAGCATGGCTGGTCAGCCTCGTGGTGCTATTAAGGCAAAGCTTGTTGAAGCCAAGATTCCGACGGTTCTTATTGAAGAATTGTTGCCTGTCGAGGCTCCTGCCGCGCCTGGCGCTCCTGGTGC
>CAYUHB010000239.1:0-1637 GCA_964444355.1 uncultured Methanosarcinales archaeon | reverse complement strand
GGACCAACATTAGCATAACCAGCAGTGCCTTTTGACAACGCAGTGTGGATAACGACCTTGTCCAAAGGAATCTTGTTCTTCCTCAAATCCTCAACAACCTGACGCACAAAACTCTTAGCTTTCTCAGGATCATGCTCCTTCAAAATAATTTCCAAAACCTTCTTCTGAACATCCTTGGCAATAAAACTCCAGTTCCTTCTTACAGTCTCAAAACCTTTAATCTTCATATTATTCTTATCATCAAGAAGAGCATACTTCTTCTTAGCACCAGAATCGCCAGCACGCAAACTCACAAAAATGCCAGCAGGATAAAAGCCCTCAAAATCCAACTCCATCAAGCCAGGCAGGTCCTTGTTAATCTTCTCCATCAAAGCAAGAGCATCATCCTTAGACTTTTTCTCAAGCAAGACAAATAACGAATCAGTATCACTGTATAATACAGTAAAACCAGACTGCTTTGCAGCATCAATCGCCTTATGAATGTAATGCCTTGCCCAAGCAGTCGTGCTCTCAGCACACTCAATACAATAATATCTGCCAGGAGCAAAACCCATATAACCGTAAAAACTGTTAGCCAAAACCTTCAAAGCCTCAGAACGGGCAGCCAACAAGGGGTCCTTGCTCGTTTTCAACTGCTTCTTGATTTCAGCACGGCGCAGGATAAGATCAGAAATAACAATGCTGAACAAGCCCTTCTGCTTCCCGCAAAACCAGAAAGTACCGCGCTCAGTCTCCATCTTAGGATCACCACAGCACTTGCAGTTCAAAGTACCCTTGCTGATATTATGAGAAGCAATAATACTCGGGTACAAACTCCTGTAGTCGAATACAACAATGTTTTCATAAAAACCAGGCTTAGGCTCGAACACAAAAGCACCCTTAATGCGGTCAGACATCCTATTCATCTCTTCCATCCTGCCAGGCCTGTTAGGAACAATCTCATTCCTCTTCACAGCCTGATTCATCAAATACCACTCAACAAAAGTCGAAAAAGTCATACGAACAATATCATAAGGAGGCAGGCAAACAATCCTGACAAACTCTGTAAGATTAGGAAGAAGTTTTTCAGTTAATTTGTAAGTCAGAACGCAGTCCTGCAAATTGTACTTACAATACTCCTCAAGACCCTCATTATCATCCCAAGCCTTAAACAACAATTCCTTAGCAACAACGTGCTTTTTCTCACCCAAAAGCTCGCCAGAAACAGCATCAAGAGTGTAAACATCAGTCTTCATGCTACGGGCAATAACCTTCCTGATAAACTTGAAAATATCAATATGCGAAATGCCTGTAATCTTCGCCTCCTTCTGAGTCCTGCCAACAATTTCTAACTCGCTAAAGTCCAAGCCAAGGTCTAACTTCACCTTGTTAATCCTGGCGCGCTCGTGAATAAACGGAAAATCAAAACCGTCTGAGAAATAGCCAACAAGAAAATCAGGAGCATACTGTGCAACAAGCTCCACAAACCTCTGCAAACAGTCAGCCTCTGACTGAACAAACTCGATGTACTTCTCTTTTGTCGGAAACTTCTTCCACGTGATAACCCTTGAGAAGTCCTTGCCGTACAAGCCAATCATCAAAATAGGATGCTTGCTAGGATTAACTTCCCTCACAGGATTGTAAGTCTCAATATCAAC
>CAYUHB010000238.1:0-1641 GCA_964444355.1 uncultured Methanosarcinales archaeon | reverse complement strand
ACCACACCCAAACCCTCAACATTCCTTCTGCTGCTCAAAGAAACAGGAAGCGCGCATGGTTGTTCCTAAATTGGTTTTAAATGGTTTTTATTCTTCTTCTTGAGTTCAGGGACAGTCTCAAGTTTCGAGCGTCTCCATGCCTTCTATAGCAATCAGCCCTTTCCCCGAATACGAGAGCGGAATTAAAACCATTTTTAACCATCTTAGGAACACGCATGCGTACTATCTTTTATAATGTAAACTTGATAGTGAGTAGGTATAATGACAAGCTGGCAGTATTATCCAAAGTCGGATGCTATACCTGAACACTTGCTTAGGGTAGTCAGCATTTTCAAGCAATATGATGAGACAATAGACTCATCAAAACACAAATTGACCAGCAACGAAGTGCTTCTGGTTTTGAACAAGAGTCTGCTAAACATGGGCTTCAAGGTGGAAAAATGGAATAAGGTTGAAGATAAGATCAAAGTCCCTGTCCTGTTTGGGCGAGATGGTCGACTCGAGAAGTCATTTCAAGTGGATGCCTTTCAGGAAGAAACAGGCACCGTCCTTGAAGTTGAAGCAGGAAGGGCTGTGACCAACTATCAGTTCCTCAAGGACCTGTTTGAAGCCTGTATGATGCATGATGTGACCTATTTGGTCATAGGCGTTCGCAAGACCTATAGAGAGAAGGCTGACTTTGAAAAAGTAATCACTCATTTTGACACGCTCTATGCTAGTGGGAGACTCAAATTACCCCTAAAAGGAATCTTGATCATTGGCTACTAGGAATTGCAAAGGCGGCGATAGGGACGCAGTTCCACTTTTCCAATAAAGATGGATCTCTGGTGACCCCGCAGAATACTCACAGAATGTTTGAAGTAATATCCAAAACGTGGAATCCAGTTGTTGGGTGTCTGCATTCGTGTTCTTACTGCTGGGCAAGAAGATTGGTGAATACCCGACTAAAGAATTCTGAGAAATACAAAGACGGTTTCAAACCCAAGCTTGTTGAGAAGGAACTGAGAAGGAGGTTCCACAACCAGTTTGTTTTTGTCTCTGATATGGGTGACCTTTTTGGAGAGTGGGTCCCTTCAGAATGGATAATCGAGGTAATAGGCGCTGTCAAGCAAAGCCCTGACAGCACATTCCTATTTCTAACCAAAAACCCCAGAAGATACAGAGAATTTCTTGGTTTGTATCCCAAGAACATAGTTTTTGGTGCTACACTGGAATCCAACAGGGAGTATTCAGTGTCAAAGGCCCCTTCACCGTTTGAGAGATGCAGAAGTATGGCAGACCTGCCTTTGGCCTACAAACTTGTTTGCATAGAGCCGATAATGGACTTTGATCTGGAAACATTCGTTCAATGGATCAAAGACATCAAACCATCAATAGTCTATGTAGGATATGACAACTATAACAACAAACTCACCGAACCCACCTTCGCCAAAACTGAACAGCTGATAGATCTGCTGAGTGCCTTCACAAAAGTGAGAACGAAGTTTTGAGACCCGCGAAAAAACAGCAGTCGACACAAGAAGTGCTGACTCAGATTCAGAATCTCATAGAGGAAAACAAGCCTAAGAGTCTTGCGGAAGAAGACAAATTCAAGCACTTGAAACACAGACTCCCAAACATCCGAACTCTCGCCATGCTCAA
>CAYUHB010000237.1:0-1647 GCA_964444355.1 uncultured Methanosarcinales archaeon | reverse complement strand
TGTACGAGCAAGACCG
Organism: uncultured Methanosarcinales archaeon; assembly: GCA_964444355.1. GTDB lineage: Archaea > Nanobdellota > Nanobdellia > Woesearchaeales > ARS49 > CABMGU01. The sequence goes on along the minus strand of CAYUHB010000237.1, from coordinate 1,631 downwards.
GCAAACAGGATATCACGATACACAACAGGAACACAAGGAACATTCCCGGTAACAATACACCTTCTCGCTAAATCAGCACTGCAAATAAGAGATGCAGCACTGGAAAGCGCAAGAGTAACATCAAACAGGGTAATGGAAAACGCCCTCGGCAAAGCAGGATTCTTCATGCAAATGAGAGTATACCCGCACCACATAGTAAGAGAAAACCCGCTCGCATCAGGAGCAGGAGCAGACAGGCTGTCAACAGGAATGGCGCACAACTACGGCAAACCAATAGGAATAGCCGCACAAATCAAAAAAGGACAGCCGATATTCACAATCAAAACACTCAAAGAACACGTAATACTGGCACGAAAAGCAATGAAAAGAGCATCATACAAGCTCCCATGCAGCTGCCAGATACTGGTAGAAGAAAAAATTGCAAAGAAAGCCAAAGCAGCTTAATTCTCCGAAAAGCTTTTTAATCAATAGCAATTCCCAAACTCAATGAAAAAAGCGGTAATTGCAACAGCAATAATCCTTCTGATAATAATTTTGTCCCTAATAATCAGAAAACCTGCAGAAAAAACAGAAGAGCAGAGAATAAAAGAATGGGTGAAAACACAGCCCGCAGTCACAACAGAAGCAGGAGAGAAAAGAGCAATAGCAGCAGAATGGATAGAATCACTAAGACAATATTTACTGAAAGACACAGAAGGAGACATAGGATACATACAAAAAGAAAAACTATTGAAAGCAATCAAGACAGAAACAAAGCCGATAACAATAAGCGCGCCACCTTCACCAACACCAGTAACAGTGCCTGTACCAACACCGCCGACACCAACACCTGCACCAGTTCCAACACCGACACCAACTCCAACACCGCCCACACCAACACCGACTCCTACTCCGACACCAACGCCTGTACCAACACCGACTCCAACACCAACAGGACCTTCATGCGGAAATGCACTGATAGAAACAGGAGAACAATGCGAGCCGCCAAACACTCAAACCTGCAATGCATTCTGCCAATTACTAATACCGCCGCCAACCCCGTCATACTGCACAAACAGCCAATGGGACGGAGATGAAAGCGACCTTGACTGCGGAGGAAAATGCCAGCCATGCCCGCCATCAGGACAGCCAACATACAATTCCTGCTGGACAGGACTTGACTGCGCAACAGGAAACTGCGACATGAGCGCAGCACAACCGCTACCGGCAGTCAACCCAAGCACTCAGGCGAGCTATAATTCTGTACAACAACTGCAAATACTCGCAGGACAGAAATGGATAATACCGTACGAAGGAAAGTGCGGGTAAAATTTAAAAAAAAAATTATTTCTTTTTCGTCAAATGGTAAATCAAGTACAGACCTGACAAACCAACGAGAATATACACAATTTTTATTAATATTGGGTATCCTCCAAAAACCTTTCCAAATACGTCCAAGTCAAACGATCCCACAAGCCCGCGGTTCACTGCGCTGGCTATCACGAGGACAAATGCTATCCAATCAATCACGCTTTTTCCTGCCATATATAATCACCTCTTTCGACCATAAAGTTTATTATAACTATTTAAATATTTGGAATAAATGAACAAACATTCTGAAAAACGACCTTGGGGAAACTTTGAGCAGTTCT
>CAYUHB010000236.1:0-1652 GCA_964444355.1 uncultured Methanosarcinales archaeon | reverse complement strand
TTCTTTTGAAAAATCTCCTTTTGATACTCCGAGTATGAATCTGGCTCTCATTGTTGTTGCCAGGTATTTTGCCTCTTTGAGGACGTCTTTTTGGACTGATTCGCTTTGCGTCCATCCGCCTTCTATTTTGCTTTCAATCCAGGAAAAGTATGGTCCTATTCTTCTTGAATAAACGTCCATGTCTATTTCTGTTATTGCTTCTTGTGGCATATTCGGGGGTTGCAGAAAGCCCGTTTTTAAATCTTGCGCTTAAATTAATATAGAGAATATAGTTTCCAGCACAAAATGACCAAAGATAACCGCATACCCTCAATTTTGCTGTTTGGGATTCCCTGCGCAGGCAAGGGCACTGTTGGCAAAGCGATTGCCAATGAGCTGCCGAGATACTTTTATTTTCTTGCTTCAGGCGATTTGATTCGTGAAGCCCGTGCAAAAGGAGGCTCGCTTGCGAACGAGATTAATGGTTATTTTGAACGAGGGGCGCTTGCTCCTGACAGCGTAATCGTTCCGATGTATAAAGAAGCCGTGATTGGCAGGAAAAACTCAAAGGTTATCACTCCCGATCATACTTTGCTTGTTGACGGCATGTGCCGTACTCCGGAGCAGGCAGAGGAATTGGCTGATTTATTGGATTTCAAGGAGGTTTTGCATCTTGATAATGTTCCTAGGCGCGAAGTTTTGGAGAGGTGCAGGAAACGCGCTGTTGAGGAAGGCAGAGCTGATGATACTCCGGAAGCGATGTCTCGCAGGATTATAGATTACTGGAATATTTCCTGGCCGGCTTTGGACTTTTTTCACAGAAATGGCATTCGCATTCATCCTTTGAATGCTTTGTTGCCAAAAGATGCTGTTGTCAAGAATGCAGTGGATTACATAAAGGGCGAATATAGGATATCAAGCGAGTGGTGATTATCTCTTTAGTCCGTCTTTCGTGCTTGGCACTTCGCAGGTGCAGAAGTCTTTTCCAAAACCGCATATCGGGCATACTGTTTCCAGTGCTTTTCCGCAGCACAGCCCTTTTTTGAGGTATATCTTCCCGCAGCTGTGGCATTTGAAGTTCATACTCCTATATTATAGGAAAGCCATATATAAACCTTCCTCAGCTTAAAATAACCACTCCATAGTGACTACAAAACCGAAAGATTTATAAAGTAAGAAATATACTAGTTTCTCGAAGGAAAATGGCTAATGAGTTTTCAATACTGAACGAGATGCAAAGGAGCCCCCAGCAGGCGCTGAATGAAGCAGTGCGTACAAGATTGTATGCGAATGACACTGCAGGTCGTGATGCTTTTTATAATGATTTGACTGCTCCTTTTGAGCAGACTCCTAATGGCGCTTCAAGGCTTACGCCCAGACAGCGTCAGCTTGTAGAGCTTGCAAGACAGCATTATGAGACTATTGCAGACAACCGTTTGTCTGGAAGACGATGGGGTGTTGGCATACCTATGGCTATTGCAGCCGTCGGTTTGACTTTTTTAATAGGGCATGCCAAGCCTTCTGACAATTTTATAAAACAAAGACAAAACAATTATCAAACAGCTAACGAGAGTCATCGTGACTTTACAGGCAGTGATGCTCCTTGGTATAACAGCAAGCAAACTCTTGAGCAGAATCTTAAAGATGTTAAGACAGATGCCCAGGACGACCGT
>CAYUHB010000235.1:0-1659 GCA_964444355.1 uncultured Methanosarcinales archaeon | reverse complement strand
CAAAAGAAGAATTCCTCCCTGCAATGTACGAAATCCATCCTTTAAAATTGTACAAATACTCAATAAAAATGCTAACCCCTGTGCAAAAAGTACAATTTGACAGAGGATTGAAAAGCATAATCGAAGAACTTAGCGGAACCAGAATGACGCGGACAGTCGTATTAATACCCCTCCAAAAATCCGAACAATTTGAGGAATTCCTCAAAACCTGGAAAATAGAATTCGAAACACAACGATACGAACTCCTGCCCGAACACAAAAAAACGGAAAAAACGCTATAAAAAATCAGTCCAACAATCATTCTTGCAAGAAAATCTCAATATTGTCTATAAAACCCGACGAACTCGCGCGACATAAGGGACTTAGGAGCGCAGAGTGAGGAGACTCAATGTTGCGAAGCAACCTAAATTGCAGAAAAGCTTTTTAAACAACACAAAAAAGAGTTTAACATATGGCAACATACGAAGACGTGGTAAACCTTGCACTAAGAAGAAGCCTGTTCTATCCAGCAAGCGAAATCTACGCAAACGCGCCAGCAGGATTCTACGACTACGGACCATTCGGAGCAACAATCAGAAGGAAAATCGTAGAGCTCTGGAGAAAAGAACTCATACAAAAAGAAGACTTCCTTGAAGTAGACGGCGCAGTAATAATGCCGGAAGACGTCTTCAAAGCATCAGGACACCTAACAAACTTCAACGACCCAATAACACAATGCAAAAAATGCAACACGATACACAGAGCAGACAAACTACTGGAAGAAACAACAAAAAAACCATACAAAGAAGCAACACCAGTCGAAGAACTAACAGCGGCACTAAAAGAACACAAACTCAAATGCCCAAAATGCAAAGGCGATTTATCAGACGTCAGACAATTCAACATGATGGTAAAAGCAGAAGTAGGAATAAGCACGAAATCAGCATGCTATTTACGACCGGAAACCTGCCAAACAATCTTCACAGACTGGTCAAGACTCGTAAGAACAATGAGAGTAAAACTCCCAAAAGGAGTAGCACAAGCAGGCAAATCATTCAGAAACGAAATATCACCAAGACAAACACTCCTAAGACAAGTAGAATTCTCACAAATGGAAACAGAAGTATTCTTCGACCCAGAACAAATCAACGAAATGGAAAAATGGGACGAAGTCAAAGGATACGCACTAAGAATAATGAAAGCAGACAAAACAGAATACATATCAGCAGAAAAACTCGTCAAAGACAAAACAGTAACAGGAAAACTTATCGCTTACTATCTTGTTAGAACACAACAACTCTTTGAAAAATACGGAATACCAACAGAAAAAATGAGGTTCAGACAATTAGACGACAAAGAAAGAGCATTCTACGCAAAAGAAGCCTGGGACTTCGAAGTAGAAACAAGCCTTGGCTGGGTAGAACTCGTAGCAAACAACTACAGAACAGACTACGACCTAAAAGGACACATGAACGCAAGCAAAACAGACCTCAACTTCACAACACCAGAAGGCAGAAAATTCATACCACACATCTGGGAAATATCAATGGGACTGGACAGAATATTCTATGTCATACTGGAACTAAGCTACAGAAAACAAGGAGACAGAGAATGGCTCTCACTGCCGGCAACACTCGCGCCAATACAAGCAGGAATATTCCCGCTAATGGCAAACGAAAA
>CAYUHB010000234.1:0-1668 GCA_964444355.1 uncultured Methanosarcinales archaeon | reverse complement strand
CAGGAATAAAAATCAGCATATCAAAAGTTCTTGATGTCAAAGTTGTCAAAAACGAAGACTTCACAATAATAATATGGTATGAATGCAGACCAATTGAAAAAACTAAAGCAAGCACAGATGAATTATCTGAAACGAAATGGGTTGCAAAAAGCCAGATTTTGACAACGGTAGACAAAGAAGCAATAGAAATGTTTCCTTCTTTAGTTATTGAATATTTCAAGGAATCGCCATGAATGACAAAGTAGAATTCCCCTTCGACACTGAAGCATTCTTCCAAAAGTGCGTAAAGCACAAGAACATACCAAGAAACGACTTTGAAAAACAAGCAATACTATTGAGACTGCTGAAAGACTTTGAAGACAGAAAATACACAGAACAGGAAGTCAACGAAATAATAAAAAAATACTTTGAAGACTACACCTTGCTAAGAAGAGAGCTGATAAATTTCGGATACATGCAAAGAAACCCGACAACAGCAGAATACTGGGTAGTGAAAAGAGAACTGACAAAAGAAGACATAAGAAAGAACACGATACTGAAAAGACATGCAGAAGCGTTCAAAGTTCTGGAAGACTAGGCATTTACGGAAAATTTATAACCCGCCTACCGACAGCCGACGACATGCACATTGCATTAATAGGGGGGCCTGCCACCGGAAAAACAACTCTTGCGAAAACGCTGCAAGAGGCAGCTCCAGGATTATTTTACGCGTACATGTCCAAATATGCCGCAAGAATACCAATGTCGCTGCAAGCAACAACACACCCAAGAATTCTAAATTATTCACTCAAAAAATACATTAACACAATCGTATCAAATCAAGACGCTGAAGAACTCAAGTTCACAAGAGCAGAAATGGACGAGTATGGAAGAAAAGCCATAGAAAGACATGGAGCAACAATAATCGGCAAAACTGCACTGGCCGTTGCTCCTGCAAGCAGGTCTGCAATATTTGATAACATTGCAACAGCCGCAAGCGTAACGCTCCTAAAAAATAAAGGAGTCTACATAGTTGGTTTACAGTGCGCGTTTGAAACACAAGTAAAACGCAGACTTGAGAACCCCCGCGACATAGACCCAAAAGAACGCTCAGAATTGGAAAAACAACTTCACAATACCCCGAGGCTTTTTCAGACAGAACTCTGCCTGCAACTCGCCCACGTCACGTACGATACTGATAGAATGCGACCAGATGAAATAGCACGTGAAATTCTGCTGCCGATTATTCGATAAGATTTAAGCGCGCTTTCTCGCATTCTTCCACTTATAACTTCTCAGCTTAGAAGACTTGCCGTAACCGCAACTGGAACAGACAGAACTCCTGATGTGGAAACTATTCCTGCCGCAACGCCTGCACGGAACATGACTCGTTCCACGAGAACGCAATCCCTGCGAACCAGTTCCACCATAACCCTTCATTTTATGCAGGACTGATCAGGACTATCGTATCGCCGCGAATGAAAGCAGTGCCAAGCTTGCGCTTAACCTCGCCATCAACGCGCTCCTCAGTCTCCTCCAGAACCACGTTAATATGAATATCAAAAGCACGCAGCGTGCCAACATACTGCTTATTATTCTTGCACTCAACAATAACTTTCTTATCGCGAGCGCGATTCAATGCATCAAGCGGTCTTGCTTCCATTTTTTAACACCCCGAATAAAACAATG
>CAYUHB010000233.1:0-1709 GCA_964444355.1 uncultured Methanosarcinales archaeon | reverse complement strand
AGAAACTGCCCTCAACTTCTTTTAGTATTCCTTTTGCGCCGTATCTGCCTTTTAATAGATAGTGGAATTTGACTCTTTGGGAGTTTGTGAAGTGTTTCAGCGTGTAGATGAATAAGCTCTTGTTTGTTAAGCTAAATACAGAAGCGAAGCTTTTGTTGCTTTTGATGCTGTAGCCTTCTGTGAGAAGTGTTTTTGCCAGCGTGTCTCCTGCTGCGAAGGCGCTTGTTGTCAGGATGTTGATGTGGAACTTCAATTCAAGCTTGTCAGTTATTTCGCCGAGAGAACTCACAAGGTCTAAACTTTTTTTCTCGTCTTCGTCTTTTATCAGAATGCACAGGTCGACATCTCCTGGTTTTGTTTTTCCCCGTACGAAAGAGCCGAATATTATAACATCAAGAATTTTGTTCTTGTTTATCCAGTCTTTAATTTTGGGTAAAAACGGTTTTTCTTGCATTTTCAACATTCTCCTTTACCAGTTTGGCTGTTGTTTCGCTCAATTCCTTGTTGTACGAGTCGCGGTAAAACCTGAATAATTTAGACGCTATCCTGTAGAGCTCAGGAGACGCTGTTTCCAGAAGCTCAAATCTTTCAACGTGATTTGCTCCTATTTTGTTTAATTTCCTCAAAAGCTCCAAATCGCAGATTTCTACAAGCGCTTTGTAATATAGTATTACTGCGCTGTTGAATTTTTTGTTTGAAAAAGAGTATTCTGCAATTTCAAGGTACTCTTTAAGGTTTTTTTCTATCGTTTCTTTCTCAGCCATTGTTAACATAATTAACTAATAAGAAGTATTTAAGCTTTTTGGTTAATACTATTAAATAAAGCATTTATCATACACAAACTATTTAAATCAGTGTAGTAAAAAGTATACTGAGTGAAAGCGATATATGCCATTGTCTTTAGGTCCGATAAGTATTGGTAACCAGGCTGGATTGTGGGCTTTGTTAGTGTTAGTGCCGTTAATCATTCTTTATCTTATCCGTCCGAAGCCGAAGCTTGTTTCTATTCCGAGTTTGATGTTTTTCCTGAAGTCTTCTGGTGCGAGGAAGCTTACAAGTTTTCTTAGGCAGATTACTCATGACTGGCTGTTCATTATTCAGTTGTTGCTCTTGCTCGGTCTTGCTTTGACGTTCTCTCACCCGTTCACGAATTACGAGCATGATGTCACTGCCTCTAACACAGTCATAGTTCTGGACGTTAGTGCGAGTTCTCAGACTGTGGAGGGTGCGAGGTCGAGGTTTGATCTTTCTGTTGCTCAGGCAAAGAAGGTTCTTGGCGTGAAGAACACGGTTATTTTAGCAAAAGACATTCCTTTTATTGCTTTGCAGGACGCTTCTGCTGATGAGGCTTTCAAGTTTTTGAATTCTTTGCAGCCTAAGTCCACTCTTTCAAAGATTGGCGAGGCTGTTATTCTTGCCGGCGAGGCTTTGAAGGAGGGTCGTGTTGTTGTTGTCAGCGATTTTATCAATACTGGCGGCCAGAATCCTGATATTGCAAAAAAAGTTTTGGAAAGCAAGGGTTTGGTTGTTGATTTCATCAATATTGCGTCTCCTAGGAGAAACGTTGGAATCATACAATTGGATGCTGGCAATGAACAGTCTACTGTCTACGTGAAGAATTATAACAGCGAAGTGCAGGAAGTTCCTTTGTTAGTCAGCTCGTCTCAAACCAGATTGTCCATTCCCGCCAAAGGCATTGAGTCTTTTTC
>CAYUHB010000232.1:0-1714 GCA_964444355.1 uncultured Methanosarcinales archaeon | reverse complement strand
CGTAATACTTTACTATCCTGAAGGGTTTTTCAGGATGGCGTGTAGGTTTTGTAGAATGTTTTGCTTGGTGAAGCGTAGTGTTTGTATGATTGAGAGGAGCATTGCTGTTGCGTTTGCTCCTCTTGTGCTTCGGGAACCGTTGCTTATTTTTCTGATGATGACCAGTTTTCTGAGTTCTCGTTCGCTCAGGTTGTTTGTGGAGTCAATTGCAGGGTCTGTAACAAACCTGAACAAGTTTTCGCCATCACGATAGCATAGCGTGGTTACGAATCGTCTGATGATGTTGTGCTTGTAATGCCTTTGCGTGAGCAGAAAGACTTCTGCTCGTAATTGATCAGTGTGTTCTTGTGTTCCTTCGTGATTAAGTCCTGTGGCTAGCTCAAAGATTTCTTTGAGCTTTTTATGCACGTACTTTCCCTCTGCTCCAAACTCTCTGGTGAGTTCTTTGGAGTCTTGGAGGATGTGTGCCCAGCAAAGCTGGAGCATATATCCTGCTTTTTCTGCAAGGCGGCGGAATGCAGCATGCCTGTCCACGACGAGGATTTTGTCTTTTTGGTTCTTGCCAAAAAGTTGAAGGCCTACTTTTGCATTGTTTCGTTTTCGTATTTTGTACAGCACAATTCCTGCCCCGATAAATACCCACGCAAAATAATTTTTGCCATTAACTCTCCAACCTGTCGTATCAGTATGTTTTACCCGAGCAAGTTTTACAAGTTTTTCGAGATACGTGTAATAGTCTCCAAACGCATTGGCGAGTTGTCGTAGCACGACAACTATTTCTCCTTCGCTTATCGTGATATTGTAGAGCGTGTTGAGCAATTCGCACACTTTGTTGCCTGGCAGTGCCATGCCTAAGCGCAAGTACATGATGAAGAGCATCAGGTTCAAACCAAAACGAGCATGTGGCAAGACGTTAGGAACTGGTTGTTCAACCAGTTTCTTGCACGTCGTGCAGTATTTTCGGTGAATATCATAACGAGTATTAACTGCTTTCATGGTCAGAGCAATATCAGTAACGTATCGTGATCTTATTTCCTGCGTATCGCTTAGCTCTGTCCCGCAATCAGGACAGTTGTCAGGATTCAATGCTTTAACATAATCAACTCGTTCAGGAATATGCCGAGCATATCCCTCGTGAAATTTCTTCTGGCCAGGAACCTTCAGAGGATGTCGCACATCCTCTTTCACGAAAGAAGGAAGCTCTTTTGTCTCTTGATGCGTGGCCTTGTATTCTTCAAACTCTTTCTCAAGCTTCTTCAGCTTTTCTTTTAATCTACGGTTTTCTTCTTCCAATTCTTCGATGATCTTGTCTTTATCGGTCATTTCTCAACCAGAACAATTTTTACTTTCTTGCCAACCCATTCTATTGGAACATAAACCCTTCCACTATTCCCGCTTTTATTCACTTGCTTTTCAAGCATTTCGTAGCCGGTAAGCTCAATTTTAACCTCTTTTTTCATGTAGCTACAAAGTAGCTACATCAAGTATATAAAAACTTCCATACTCCAGAACACAAATCAAAAAAGCTTCAGAACGCTAAAGTATTACCTTTTTGCGATAGTTTTTTAAAGCGCCCTTTTTTCTTTTTTTATTATAATATATACAGGGGTGTTATCTATGATGTGGATTGTATGGATTGTTAGTGTTTTGTCTTTGGGTTTTGCTGTTTGGCTTATGAGGGATGTTTTGAGAAGGCCTCAGGGCACTCCTAAAA
>CAYUHB010000231.1:0-1719 GCA_964444355.1 uncultured Methanosarcinales archaeon | reverse complement strand
GTGCGCAGGTATCCCATTTAGACGCTCTGGCATTTGAACTAATGTGAAAATCAGCCTTGCATTCTGCGATTAAGCCTAGCTTAATGCCAACACTGCTTTCAGGAATTTTTTCTTTTACTTCAAGAAAATCAGTTAATTTATCATCTTCTCTTTTTTCGCCGCCGGTAATCCTTGTAACCATCTTGGCATCTTTTAGATGCTTGATTTTGCTTACCTGCAGTTTTTGGTCTTTTCCATTTATCCTTAAATAGGCCCCGAGCCCTTGTCGGGCAAAATAGATTATCTCTTTTGCCGGTGCATAAACCACGCCTAAGGTGGGTTTTCCATTTTGACACAACCCGATCATTATCGAAAAACGGGTTCCTCCATTTTTGAAATGTTTTGTTCCATCTAATGGGTCAATCATCCAAATGCGGGAAGTATCATTTTCAATTTTTCCTTTTTCTTCAGAAAGAATGGAATCGTTTGGAAATTCTTTTGACAACCTGTTTAGAATATATTCTTCAGATTTGATATCTGCTGAAGTCACGAAATCAAATGAATCCTCTTTTGTCTGTGTTTGAAATCCTTCTTCCCTGGTTTTCATCACTATTTGTCCAGCGCCAATTGCTATGTCTATTATTTTTTGAAGCATGATGACTTGTAACTTGATATTGTTCTTAAAGTTGCCGTTAAAAGCGCGCTCGTATTGTTTTCTGGAGTTTCTGATTGGCGTTGATAATTTGAAGAATATGGAGCAAAGCTCTTTGAAAACTTTTGACTATTTTTTCTTGTACCCGAATAACTGGTCGTATTCTTTGTGGTCCATGATGCTTAGGACAAAACAAAAAATTTCTATTTGAGTTCCTTCAAGTGTGTATAGCATTCTCCAGTAGTTTGATAACTCTGCACGATATAGGTTTTGTATTCCCATTTCTAGAAATTTTTGAGGGATGAGCTGTTTTTTTATTGGGTCCCCGAACTGGGGATGTTCTTTGAGCACATCAATGGTGCGGTGTATTGAGCGAAGCATAGTCTCGGCTTCCTTGTCTCCACGATTCTTGAGCTCAAGATATGCTTCTCTGGCTTGGCCTTTCAGTTTCACTCTGACTTCTTTTCCAAAAAACATTTTACACTTCCAGTGTGTTTTCCAGCATTTTGCGGAGATGTTCTGGTTCAGAATAAATCCATTGGATGCCTTTTGGTCCGTATATTATTTTGCCGCTTTTCCAGAGATACTCGAGAATGACTTTTAGTGTTTCGTGCATTATTTGTTTTGGTAGCTGTTTCTTGATGTCTGAAACTTTCATTGGCACATCCCGGTGCGCCTTCAGAAAATCCTCTACCATTAAAACAGTGTTAAGATTAGGGTACCTCTTAATCTTGTGGTCTTCTTTCTGTACCAGCTCTGTTTCGCTAAGTTCTAACGCTTGAGTGCTCATTTTGTATCAATTGATGCTAAAAAGGTATGAATATTTAAACTTTTCGGTTAAATTCTTTTGGCATTGAAATCCAGATTACGCCGTCAGGTGTGAACTCTATTTTGCCGTTTTTCTGTAAATAAGCCAGAATTATTTTGAGCGTGTTGTGGTTTACTTGGCGCGGGAGTCTTCTTTTTAGTTCTGCAATTTTTATGACTTCTTTTGCGTTTCGTATTGTTTCTTCTACCATTAGTACTGTGTCTAGTGTTGGGCTGTGCGCTGGTTTTTCTAAAATCTGCTCCATAGTTATCAATTTGTA
>CAYUHB010000230.1:0-1736 GCA_964444355.1 uncultured Methanosarcinales archaeon | reverse complement strand
TCATAATCATCGGGCTAATCCTATTACTCAGCGCTGCAGTTGTGATATATTTCTACCAGCAAAGAGTCACAGCACCAATCAAAAAAGTGGTAACAGTGCCGGAAGACGTACAGCAAATCTATGACTATGTAGCAACCTGCACAGACCAAATAGGAAAAGACGGACTAATAATAATGGGAGCGCAAGGAGGGTACATCAACATACCAGCAATAATGGAAAAAAACCCGAACGCGAACATACCAAACGACCCTGCAGGCATATCCAGAATACCGCTATGGTATTACGAAGGAGAAGACAGAACACCAACACTCGAGTACATGCAAAGAGAACTCGCAATGTACGTCAAACAGTATTTACCCGAATGCACAGGCAACTTTGAAAGCTTCAAACAAAGATACGAAATCACGCCAAAAGGAGACATACTCCCAGTAGTCACGTTCACAGACAGCGAAGCAATCATACAAATCAAATGGCAATTCGACATCAAAGTACAAGACAGAACAACACAACTCACAGAATTCATCTCAAGCTTCCCAGTCAAAATCAAGCCAATGTGGGAACTCGCAACAAGAACAATGGACACTGAAAACAAGCAAGGCTGGTTTGAAAACCTGACAATGGACTTATTGGCATCAAACTCAAGAATACCGCTCACAGGAATGGAATTCACCTGCGGAACAAAAAAATGGCACATAAGAGAAGTCAAAAAAGAAATCCAAAACATGCTCTACTACAATCTTCCATACGTAAGAATAGACGACACAGTCTACCCAGCACCAATAGCATCAATGAGAACCTACGATAATTTGAAAGAAGACGCGCAAAAAATCAGAGAAAAACTCGAAGCAGGAAAAGAGCCAACATGGCCGGAAAACCCGCCAGCAGACGTGTTCGAAATGAACAGAATGAGAATAAATGTGGGAACGAGAGCAACAGACCTCAAAGCAGCATTCACATACCAGCCAGAATGGCCGTTACTAGTAAACGCACAGCCAAACCAGGCAGGAATACTAAGCACAGCACAAATGAAAGGCGCACGAAAATATCTCAGATTCATCTGCCTCAACCAATGGCACTTCGCATATGACTTGATTTACCCAATCAAGATGAGCATAAAAGACGACACAGCATTCAACGGCGAAGGATACATATTCCAAATGGGATTCCCAGTAATAATAGAAGACAACGAAGAAAGCAGAATATTCTTCGGAATAAGAAAATTCGTCATCCCTGACACAGGCATTGACTTCTGCACAGGCTTCGGAACAACAACAGCAGACATCAGAGCAGTCGGATTTGTTGAAGGAGGAATAGTTGCAGAAGAACTCGAAGGAGCAAACATCACATACAAGTGCCTCAACCAGGAATGCATATTAGGCAGCACGTACAGCGACGGAACAGGAGCGATAAGATTGACTGCGTATTTGCCAGAAGGGTGCAGCAACCCGCTATTGACAGCACAAAAAGAAGGATACATTGCAGGACAAAAACACCTGCAAAAAGACATAACAGAAATAACACTCACAAAACTACAAAAAATGAATTACACAATAATCATCCACCCATACTACGAAGAAGTAGACAGAAAAGACCCAACAAAAGCAGCAAACCAGCAATGGCTGGACGCGCAAACATACAACAAATTCACAAAAACAATGCACGCAACAATCGCGATAACACCAAAAAACACAACACTTGACGAATACAAAATGTACCCTGCAAACTCGACAAGCGAA
>CAYUHB010000229.1:0-1758 GCA_964444355.1 uncultured Methanosarcinales archaeon | reverse complement strand
TTTCCCTGAGGATGCTACTTACCTGCCTGCTGTCCGCGGTGTTGCTGTTGTTGATCCTCAGGTTGACCCGCGAAAGGGTTTGACAGTCAAGCTTTCTCTTGAGAATCAGAACAGGCGTATTTTGGACAAGGTTGATGTTAAGGTCAGGAGCAATGTGATTAACAAGGATTATTCGACGTCTTTGGGTCCTTTGGAGAAGAAGACTTTGACTTTTATTGCAGAGCTTGATTCTTTGACTCCTCCGCAGAAGGATGCTTTGCAGATTTCGATTATTGTTCCTGAGAAGGAGAAGGCTTTCCAGTTTGATTTGTTCCCTGTCGAGTATGAAATTATTTCTTATGGCAGCGTTATGCCTAAGGTTTCTGTTGTGAACTCGTTTTTGAAGAGGACTGAGAATGTTACGTTGAATAATGAGGCTAATAAGCCGTTGACTCATGTTTATCGTGTTCCTGCCTGGTTTGGTAAGAGGTGGTTTGTTTCCGGCGTTCCTGCGCCTGAGGTTGAGTCTGGCGCTTTGGCTTGGGAAGTTCCTTTAAGCGCGGGTGGCTCTTTTAATATTGTGATTACTTACAATTATCGTCCGTTGTTCTGGCTGTTGTTGCTTGTTGTTATTGTTCTTGTTGCGTATTATTATTTCAGGAGTCCTATTTTTGTTAGAAAGAGCGCGCGTGTTGTTCGTTCCAGCGAGGAAAGCATCAGCGAGCTGAAGGTTATTATTGAGCTGATTAATCGCGGCAGCAAGGCTGCGCATCACGTTCGCGTTATGGACTTGGCTCCTCGTCTTGCTGATGTTGTTTCTGAGAGCAAGGAGACGATTCTTGCTCCGTCCAAGGTTGTTCCTAACGAGCAACGTGGTACTTTGTTGAGGTGGGATATTGATATGATGGAGCCGAAGGAGCATCGTGTTTTGATGTACAAACTGCATACGAGGCTCGGCGTTCTTGGCGGTCTGAGTTTGCCTGTTACTGTTGTGAAGTTTGCTGTTGAAGGCCGGGAAAAAGAGTCTGTTTCCAACAGGCCTGAGATCGTGTTTAAAGGTTAAATTTAAAAACTGAATCTTCTGTCTTCCTGTTATTCCCCGCGTAGCTCAATGGCAGAGCATTCGGCTGTAGAGCAGTCGCCCACGGACGGAGTATGCACTCAGGATGAATGTGGGTCAGCCAGCATTGAGCCCGAAAGGTCGCTGGTTCAAATCCGGCCGCGGGGATTCCGCAGGGGCGCAAGCCCCTGCAGTTCTTTCTTTACGCATAGGCCGCGGGGATTCTTTTTTGAGCTTGGCGAGAAAAAGTGTTCGCTAATGAGCTTTGCGAAATTAGCGACATTTTTCTTTTAATCTTGACGAAAAGCTTAAATATAACCTAAATTAAGGTTATTATAACCACGATATAGGTTATGCTAAATGGGTTTATTGAATGTGTTAAGGAAAAGTGAAAACGTGCGTAGGTTGTTTGGCAAGAGAGAGCTTATAATAATTGAAAAACAGTTATTAGGCGTTTCTTTGACGCAGTCTGAGAAGAATAGGCTTTCAAGAGACATTAGGAAGAAGTTTAAGGCGATTCGCGAGTTAATTCCAGCTGAAGGAGAATTTGAATTGAAAAAAGGGGCCGAAATTAAAAGGTTAATAGAAGAAGCTAAAGAGGTCATATTTGAAAGCAAGTATTTTCCGAGGGTTAAAAAAATCATTCTTTTTGGTTCCGTCATTGCCAACAAGCTGACATTGAGTTCTGATATTGACATCGCTGCAGAGTTTTCTCAGAT
>CAYUHB010000228.1:0-1781 GCA_964444355.1 uncultured Methanosarcinales archaeon | reverse complement strand
AAAAATAAATAATACAGTTCGACGCCTAATGCGCGATTTTTTATAAAAATCCTTCCAATAATAGATATTTTTTAGAAAGATTGGAAAGAAAATATTATAAATTAAATAATATTTCCTCTTCTTTTCACACAAATAAGAAAAGAGATTGAGAAAAATTCAGATAGAGCAGTCAGGACTGCTCTGGAAATTGTTAAGAAAAGACAAACACAACTTTTACCTTTCGAAAAGTAAATTTTAAATACGAGACCAGTCTTGAAATAATAAAAAGAGGAGATTATGTTAAAAATCAAAAGAAAGAGTCTTCTATACAAAAGTGAAGTGGAATACGCTGATTTCTGCTTAAATCACGTTGAAGGCTGTTCCCATGGATGCACATTTCCCTGTTATGCCATGCAAATGGCCAAACGATTTGGCAAAATCAAGACGTATTCCGATTGGATAAAGCCAAAACTTGTAGAAAATGCTTTAGAATTACTGGATAAAGAAATTCCGAAATACAAAGATAAAATAAAATTTGTTCATTTATGCTTCATGACCGATCCTTTCATGTATGAACAAGAAGAAGTTGGAGACCTGACACTCAAAATCATCGAGAAATTAAACAAAAACAACATAAAATGTACTGTTTTAACCAAAGGAACATATCCAAAAACTTTGATAAACAAAGAAAAATACGGACACAATAACGATTATGGAATCACGCTAGTATCGCTGAGCGACAAATTCAAGAAAACTTTCGAACCATATAGCGCGCCTTATTCAGACCGCATCAAATCATTAAAGTATTTACACGAAAACGGCCTAAAAACGTGGGTCAGTATGGAACCTTACCCAACGCCAAACCTGGAAAAACAGAACATTTTAGAAATTCTGGACGCAATTTCCTTTGTTGACAAAATAATATTCGGCAAACTGAACTATAATGCAGTAAGCACCACATATAAAGACAACGAATCATTTTATGAACATTGCGCTGACCAAGTAATAAAATTCTGCAAACAACAAGGCATAGATTACCACATTAAATTTGGAACCAAAAAAAGATACGTCAAACAAACCGAAATCATATTTCAAAACCAGCGCCAAATTTGCCCATTACCAATCTCTCCATGCTTGAGTCCATAACAGCCACATCACTCATACCTCAACCTTTAATCGTCTTTAGGTTTCGCCCACTCACAATACATTAATAAATAATCTGCACTATTATTCAGAGTAATGGCGCGTATAATTTCAAAATCAAAGTATATGGCAGGACTGAACTGTCCGAAACTTCTATGGTGCCATTTCAATGATCCAGGACGCATTCCTCCGGTTGACGCTCAGACGCAGGCAATCTTTGACCAAGGCCACGAAGTAGAACTCTTGGCAAAGAAACAATATCCCAAAGGCATCACAATAGAGCTAAATAAAGATGCAGAAGCAAACACAAAAAAGGCACTCGCCAAACGAGTGCCTATATTTGAAGGAACATTCCTATTCAATAACTGCTATTGCAAAGTTGACATTCTAGAGCCAATACACAAAGACGAATGGGACCTGATAGAAGTCAAAAGCGCTACAGAAGTCAAAGATGAGTATTATGATGACACCGGATTCCAACTATACGTCCTGCGCGGCTGCGGATTGAAAATCCGCAAAGTACACATCATAACTGTCAATAACGAGTACATCAGAAAAGGCAAGATAGACATCAAACAACTATTCACCAAAGATGAAGTAACCGAAGAAGCAGAAGAAAAAGCACAAACCATAGTTGATACAGTCACAGAATTTCAAAA
>CAYUHB010000227.1:0-1794 GCA_964444355.1 uncultured Methanosarcinales archaeon | reverse complement strand
CTAAAAGGACTTAATCTCAAAAAACCAGAAGAACAAATAGAACTATGGGTACAGCTACCGCATGAAACAGGAAAAAAAATAAAAATAGGTGCGTTTGTAGGACCAGAGCTAGCAGAACAAGCAAAACAAACCTGCGATACAGTCATACTACAAGATGACTTCCAAAAACACACCGAAAACAAAAAACAAATCAAAAAAATATCAAAAAGCTGCGACTACTTCATAGCACAAGCAAACATAATGGCGGACATCGCAAAAACGTTCGGCAGGATATTCGGACCAAGAGGCAAAATGCCAAACCCGAAAGCAGGATGCGTAGTACCACCAAACGCAAACCTCAAACCACTGGCTGAAGGACTAAGAAAAACAATCAAAGTATCAGCAAAAATACAGCCAAGCGTCAAAGTAATGGTAGGCAACGAAGACATGCCAGATGAACAAATAGCAGAAAACTGCCTGACAGTCTACACAAACGTAGTACACAAACTACCACAAGAATCATTCAACATCAAATCAGTCATGCTAAAGCTAACAATGAGCAAACCGGTAAAAATAACAGAGGAAGCCAAATGAGCAAAACCTCAAAAGCAGCACCGGAAAAAAAAGAAGTTGTGAAAAAGATTCTCCAGTTCGGCAAACAATACCCAATAATCGGACTGCTAAACATGGAAAACATGCCGGCAAGCAGCCTATTAGTAATGAAAAAACAATTACGAGGCAAAGTCGAGCTGGTAATGACAAGAAAAACGCTGATATTGCTTGGACTAAAAGACTTGAAGCTTGCAGGCGGAGAAAGACTGCTTGAACAAATAAAAGGAATGCCAGCACTCATGTTCACAAAAGAAAACCCATTCGCATTATACAAAATCATCAAGAAAAGCAAAACACCAGCAGCAGCAAAAGCAGGACAACTAGCACCAAGAGACATCATAATACCAGCAGGACCAACACCATTCACGCCAGGCCCGATAATTTCTGAGTTTGCAGCACTAGGAATCAAAGCAGGAGTAGAAGGAGGCAAAGTAGCAGTCAAACAAGACGCAACAGTAGTCAAAGAAGGACAGCCAATAAATCCCAAACTGGCAAGCATGCTCCAAAGACTAGGCATAGAGCCAATGGAAATAGGCTTGGACTTAATCTGCGCTTACGAAAAAGGAATCATCTATCCAAGAACAGTACTTGACATTGACGAAACAAAGTTCATGCAGGACCTGATAGGAGCAGCAAGCGGAGCATTCAACCTTGCAATAGAAGCAACCCACATCACAAAAGACACAATCGAAACACTCCTTGGAAAAGCGCACAGGGAAGCAAAAGCAGTAGGCATAGAAGGAAACATAATGGAGCCGGAAATAGCGGGAGAAATACTGGCAAAAGCACAAAGACAAGCGCAATCAGTAGCATCAGAAGGAAACGTTCCTATTCAATAATATTCAACGGAGGTACATAACATGGAATACATATACGCGGCATTGCTCCTCCACAAAGCAGGGCAAAAAGTCGAAGAAGCAAACGTCAAGAAAGTGCTCGAAGCAGCAGGCGTCAAAACAGACGACGCAAGAATCAAAGCTTTAGTAGCAAGCTTGGCAGGCGTAAACATCGACGAAGCCATGAAAAAGGCAGCAGCAGCCCCAGCAGCGGTTGCAGCACCTGCAGCAGGAGCAGCGCCAGCAGAGAAGAAAGAAGACAAGAAGAAGACGGCAGAAGACGAGAAAAAGTCTGAAGAACAAGCAGCTGCCGGACTCAGCGCACTCTTCGGCTAAAAAAAAATATTTTTTTATGTTTAACTTAATT
>CAYUHB010000226.1:0-1801 GCA_964444355.1 uncultured Methanosarcinales archaeon | reverse complement strand
CCAAAAAATAAAACTAACAACAAAAAACAAAACAGCAGTGTATAATAACAAGACATTAAAAACACATAAATGCAACATACTTGTAGATTTACCAGATGGCGCGCACATTCGATAAAAAACACATAGGCACAATATTCTTCCCATTATTATGCCTGCTGCTAAGCTTCTTCATATTATTATCAGATTCACACTTCACATACTCACTTTTAGACAACGAAAGCGTACAGCCAACAAAAGAGCTAATGAACTATTTCATCGGCAAAGGACAAGTGCCTGAAGTCTTCAGCACAGAAGAAAAATCACACCTTCAAGACGTCAAACAACTCATAAGATTCGTATTTATTATGTTGCTGATAACAATGCTTCTGCTGCTATATTCAGGATACAACGCAAAACAAGGAACAATAATCTTAATCTGCATCCTGGTAGCAGGGCTGATAATTCCCTTTGACGCGCTGTTCACAAAATTCCACCAAATATTCTTCCCGCAAGGAAACTGGACATTTGCAGTTGACAGCACGCTCATAACATTCTATCCACAAAACTTCTTTTCAACATACGCATTATCAACAGCAATCTTCGCAGTTTTTATCGCGCTAATCCTGATTCACTTCAAAATCGTCTCAAGAAGGGGATAAAACGACTTCTACACACAAGAATATATTTTTGACCACGCAAAAACTTATAAACGGTTTGAGTATCCGAGAATAGTAACAACCACTTAAAATGGGGGAAATAACATGAAGAGACTAACCGTTATGAGCATAGTATTATTTGTAATATTGCTGGTAGCATGCACGCCGATGATGCCTGCAAGAAACCAGACGACAAACAAGACCACAGAGCCTGCTGCAAACGAAACGACAGTAGAAACTCAGCCAGAACAAACCCCTGCAGAAACAGAAGTCAAAGAACCGGAAACTCCTGTTGACACCAGAGACCTTCCAGTAAAAGAAGTGGTTGAAGGCGAACTCGTCAGCTTCCCAAACCTCAAAGCAGTAGACCCTGACGGAGACAAAATAGACTACACTTTCTCAGAACCATTAGACAACAGAGGACGCTGGGAAACAAAAGAAGGAGACGCAGGCGAGCACGTAGTCACAATCACTGCATCAGACGGAACAAACACAGTATCACAAAAAGTCCTAATCATAGTAAAGCCGAAAAACAAAGCGCCAACAATAGAGCTGGAAGAGCCAGTAGAGGCAGAAGAAGGACAAACAGTAACGCTTAACCCGACAATAACAGACCCAGACGGAGACGAAGTAACAACTACATATTCAGGCTGGATGGACAGCACTACAAAAGAGCTCAGCTATGAAGACAGCGGAAACCACAAAGTAATCATAACAGCAACAGACGGAAAAGCAACAGCGACAAAAGAAATCATAGTAGCAGTAAAGAACGTGAACAGAGCACCAGTGCTTGCAGAACTGGAAACAATAACGATCAAAGAAGGGCAAAAAGCATACTTAAGACCAAGCGCGAAAGATCCAGACAACGACAATATAACATTCGCCTATGATTATCCATTTGACGAAGCAGGAGCCTGGCAGACAGAAGTAGGAGACGCAGGCGACTACGACGTCGTAGTCAAAGCAAGCGACGGAGAACTAACAGCAGAAAAGACGGTGAAAATCATTGTTGAAGCAATAAACAAAGCGCCAGTCATCGAGCTTGAAACTCCAATAACAGTACCAGAGGGAGACGTGGTCACGCTCAATCCGGCAGTCACAGATCCAGAAGGAGACGAATTCAGAGTCACCTATTCCGGCTGGATGAACACGAACACAAAAACAAC
>CAYUHB010000225.1:0-1803 GCA_964444355.1 uncultured Methanosarcinales archaeon | reverse complement strand
AGATGAAATGAAAACAACAAAAGACGGATTTGAAGAAGGACTGGAAGAACTGGCAAGAAACAAAGACATAATAGTATTAAGCACCAGCCTGAAGTTTGCAGACAAACACCCAAACAAATTCATAAAAACAACAGACATAGGAATAGCCTCAGGACTGGCACACGAAGGAAAAACACCCTTTGTCACAACATCAGGACTTGGAAAAAACTGGCAGCAAATAAAAGAAATCTGCGCAAACAACGAAAACATCAAGATAATAGATTTCGACGAAGAATTCGAAGACATAGCAATAGCAAGAGTAATGCAAAACATCAAAGTCATCATACCAGCAGACTATTACGAAGCAAAAAAAGCAACAATAGCAGCAGGAACAACAAAAGGACCATTCTACCTGAAACTTTTGATTGAGAACGCACACTCAACAACAGAAAAAACAGGATTCACAGTAGGAAGAATGGAAATAATAAGAGCAGGAAAAGACTGCGCAATAATAGCAACAGGACCAACACTGCAAAATGCGATAATCGCTGCTGAGAAATTATCAAAACAGGAAATAGAATGCACAGTGCTGGACTGCCACACAATACAGCCAATAGACAAACACGCGCTAATAGCAACCGCAAGACTCACAGGATGCATAATAACAGCAGAACCAATAACAAAAGGAGGACTTGGAAGCGCAGCAGCAGAAACAATCAGCCAGAATTATCCAGTCCCGATACGAATGGCAACAGCAGACAACATAATCACAGAAGTAAAGAATGCAGTAATGCAAAAATGCGAAGTGTGCGCAGAAATACCTGAAGAACACGGCAAAAAAATGCGGCTTGAAATAAGACCAGAACTCCAGTTCAGACTGCATGACGGAGGAGTAATCAGAAGCATACCAGGACTGCACAAAGCACTATTAACAATGAACGAAGAAACATTCACATACCACTGCAACACAAACAAGAACGACTTCAGCACGTGGATAAAAGAAGCATTCAACGAAACATCGTTAGCCAAGAATCTGGAAAAAGCACACACAAAAATAGGCATGATGCTTGAACTGGCAAGGTGGATAAAATGAAAGTAGCAATCTACGGCAAAACACCGGAAAGCAAAGAACAACTCAGAAAAGAAATCAAAAAATTCGGATTTGAATACACAGAAGAAAAACCGGAAATAGTGATATCATACGGCGGAGACGGCACATTCCTCTGGGCAGAAAGAAAATACCCGGGAACACCAAAAGCACTGTTCAGGTTCTCAAAAACCTGCAAAAAATGCCACGACTTGCCAATCAAACACGCACTTGAACTGCTCAAAAAGAAAAAATACACAATAAAAACACACAACAAAATACAGGCAAGAATAGAAACAACAACAATGCTCGCAACAAACGACATTGTCATAAGAAATGCTTTGCCAACACACGCAGTCAGATTCACACTCAAAGTCAATGGAAAACAGATTAATGGAGAATTTGTGGGAGACGGCATAGTCGCAGCAACAACCTTCGGAGCAACAGCATACTTCCACAGCATAACAAGAAAAACATTCAACAAAGGAATAGGAATAGCGTTCAACAACCTCACAAAAGAACACAAACCGCTGTTTCTGCCCGAAACAGCAAAAATAGAACTCACAGTAACACGAGGAGAAGCATTCTTAGTATCTGACAACGAGCCAAGAATGGTTGTTTTGACACCGGGAAAGACCGTGAAGATAACAGGAACAAAAGAAAAAGCAAAAATTATCTCGTTCTAATACTTCTCAAAACCAGTCGTAACCATCCTGGTTCCCTTCGGCTCAGGATTA
>CAYUHB010000224.1:0-1813 GCA_964444355.1 uncultured Methanosarcinales archaeon | reverse complement strand
TCTTGATGGAATCGACTGGACTATCCTGAAAAGCGCTTTTGTATTAGCACAGTCAGTTTCATAAGATTTGCCGTCTGCAGAAGACAATTTCAGTTGTACACAAAATGTGGACAACTCAATACCGTGCTCAGCTTCCCTATTCTTGAGCATACTCCAATAATTTCTCGGATTAGAGCTGTCTGTGAGCGCTTGAACTATATCAATCACAGAGAAAAACCACTCATCATTATGCCAAACCCTCCTAATCGTTTTTCCCTGAAAAACAACAAGCGCTTTGTTCATTGTGTGAGTGGAAGTTTTGGTCTTTATAAATCTCACGCGGGCGGTTGTCCAGTGGCTTTTTCTCTCGTCCTGAAAACTTTCCGGATTGTCCAGTGGCCTCCACCATGCCAACGTAATATTTATAAACCAACTTTCTCTATAAAAATAATATGACTGAAACTTTCAACATTATAGTAGAACAAGGAGAAGACGGATATTTGATCTCAGAAGTAGTAGGTCTGCCGGGCTGCCACACGCAAGCCAAAACCTTTGACGAACTAATCAAGCGCACAAAAGAAGCAATAAAATTATCTCAAAAATAATTTTTCTCAACGATTTTCATTATGTTTGAAACAAATGTTCTCGCATTCCTTATTGAATCATCAGCAGGCTCCTTATTCGCCTGCGGAATTGTAGTATAAGTAAAATTCCCTCTTTTCCATTTTTCATCCTTAAATATCTCAAGAAGCTCGTCAGCACGGATAACCAACTTTTTGTAAATCTCTAAAAGCTTAACATCCAGAATTCCCGTATCAACAAATTCCTTCTTGAAAGCATCAAATGTTTTTTTATGAATCTCAGGCGATGCTGTAATGATATTTCTTGTCAAAAGCAAGGACTTTGCAGCATAAAATATTGCATAATATGAATGAGAAATGACAGAACTAAAAAAAGTTGTATCCTCCGGTATATTTAGAAAATCCTTGACACCTTTATCCACACTTAAAACCATGATTTTCTCTGCCAAAAGCAGCTCATTATCCGACCTTTTTAAGAAAAGTTCAACCCTTGAATCCACAATCCATCGCCTCGTAAACCAGCTTCAGATAGACCTGCCCCCCAGCCAGAATCAGGTTATTTCTGGCGGTTTCCTTTCCATAATTTGCCTCTTTACTACACAACATCCCTATGAACTCCTTGTTCCTGAAAACATACAAGTGCACCCGGGGAATATTCATTTCACAAAAATGCGACAATTCTGCATAAACCCTTTTTGGCTCAGAAGAGTCGTCTATCAATACAACAACATCTATATCTGATTCTTTTCTCTGCTGATTTTTTGCATAGCTCCCTGTGATAATAAAAACATAATCCTCATTCGGCAGCTTATCCATGGCCTTTTGCAAGTCTCCATATGGAATATTTTTCTTATTCCAGCCGCAGTATTCCAGAACAAAACCTGCAAATGCCCTGGTTTTAGCTGAATCTGCGTTTAAATAATAGACAGGCAAACGGCCGACTGCCTCCTGCCTGAGCAACTGATTATTCACAAATCTTTTCAGCACCAGGGCAAGATAACTCTTTGATTTTTTCCCTGACGCTTTCTGCAGCCCTGAAAAAGTATATCTTTTCCAGGGCTCCTTCGCAAAACAATACAATATTCCTGATTCCTTCTTCAACATTTTAATCCCTATTTTTAGGTCTATTCATCCCTATTTTGAGGGATATAAATATTTTTCGGTTTTTTGGCAGTTTGTCTCTCTTTTCTTGCCATCTGGAGCCAAAAGTTCAAGAGGGGTACAAATTGTACCCCAGTTCGCATTTAGTATAG
>CAYUHB010000223.1:0-1819 GCA_964444355.1 uncultured Methanosarcinales archaeon | reverse complement strand
TCACCATACTCTTTGGCAAACTTGTCCAAAAGCTCGCCAGAAACCACAAAATGATTCCCAGAAAGCTCTTTCTTGTGCAACTCAACGCTTTCCTCATTCAAAGCAACAAGCAAATCAACCTTAGAAAAAAGAGAATTAACAGGAACATCTGAAATCACCAAAGAAAAAACATTATGACCGCCCCTGATCAAGGAAGGATAATCATTAGAAGCAAAAACGAACAAGCCAGAACGAGAGCAAGCCCTGCCAAGAATCTCGCCAGCAGACATAATACCACTGCCAGCAATACCCGCAATCTTACAACACAAGCGCATAGTCCTGTGGAATGAATAGGATTTTTAAAGGTTGTGAAGATACTACCCAGAAAATGAGCGTAGAAATAGCAGCAGTAGGCGGATGGGGAGAAGTAGGCAGAAACATGACTGCAGTAAAAATAGATGACGAAGCAGTCATATTCGACATGGGACTGCACCTTCCAAACTACATCAGGCTAACAGAACAAGAAATAGGAGAATTCGTAAAACAAACAGAAACAAGCCTCAAAAAAGCAGAAGCGATACCGCAAGACGGAAAAATAAAAGACTGGAGAGAAAACGTCAAAGCAATAGCAGTCACGCACGCCCACCTTGACCATTTAGGAGCTGTTCCTTACATGGCGGCAAAATACGACGCGCCGATAATATGCACGCCGTTCTCAGCATCAATACTAAGAACAATATGCAAAGACGAAAAAATAGACCTGCAAAACAAAATAATAGAACTAAAACCAGGACAGTCAATACAATTGTCCAAAAACCTCAAACTCGAATTCTGCCAAATAACGCACAGCACACCACAAACAATCATAGCAACACTGCACACGCCGTACGGCATAATAATGTACGGAAATGACTACAAACTCGACTCGCACCCAACACTGGGAACACCAGTAAACTACGAACACTACAAGAACTTAGGAGACAAAGGAGTGCTCGCGCTAATACAAGACTGCCTATACTCAGCAGAACAACGAAAAACGCCAAGCGAACAAGTAGCAAAAGACATGCTAAGAGACGTGCTAATAGACATAGACAACAAAGGAAAAGGGCTCATACTGACAACATTCGCAAGCCACATAGCAAGACTCAAAACAATAACGGAATTCGGAAAAATGCTCAACAGAAAAGTCATCATAATGGGAAGAAGCATGGCAAAATACTGCTATGCCGCAAAAGAGATAGGACTAGTAGATTTATCGAAACAAGCAGAGATACTGAAATACGCAAGACAAATACGAAGAAAACTCAAAGACATACAAATGAAAAAAGACAAGTACCTGCTCGTCGTATCAGGACACCAGGGAGAACCAAAAAGCACGCTAAGCAAGATGATAGACGGGATATACCAATGGAAATTCACAAACGACCACGTAATATTCAGCTGCCAAATAATACCGGCAGAAATCAACAGACAACAAAGAGCAATCATGGAAGAAAAACTCAAAAAACTCGGAGTAAGAATATTCAAAGACATACACGTATCAGGACACAGCTCAAGAGAAGACATACGGGAAATAATCACTTTGTTGAAACCAAAACACCTCCTGCCAACACACGGAGAAAAAGAAAAAACAGAATCATTCAATTCACTCGCAGAAGAACTCGGATACAAAAAAGACAAAACCCTGCATAATCTCTCAAACGGACAGAGAATCGAATTGTAACTAGAGTATAGTAAAATATATAAACAACTAACGCACGAGTTTTCTCAAGGGGGGAACAAAAATGAGGCTTGTACTAGCAGATCCAACATTACTAAAAGACAGCATATCAGTCATCTC
>CAYUHB010000222.1:0-1823 GCA_964444355.1 uncultured Methanosarcinales archaeon | reverse complement strand
TTTCAAACTTTCAGACTACAGCAATCATTATTCCTACAGAAAGCAGAACATACTGAGAACTGCAGTACTTGCAACTACAGCAGCAGGAATAGGTGCAGCAGCTTATCTGGGGTATATTGATTCTCTAATTAACTTTGCCATCAAGCTAAGTCAATAGAACTCACTGTTCAATAGCAGAACGCATCTGAGCCAAAACGCTCAGGCTCAATCTTTTCAACGCGCACAATAGTCTCGCTACCTTTGTTGTCCACAACGCGAACTGCTCCCCCAGACTGAAACTTCTGCACGATCCTCCTCAATTCACATTCCCACAATCCAGCAACCTCGCCCATTTCAGGAATTATATAGACCGCGAAAGATATATATGTTGTCATAAGAATTTATATAAAATTAAAGCATCATTGAAGAAAAATGAGCACTTACGACAAAATCTGGAAACAGGAAAAACCAGCACAACGCTACAAAACAAGCATATTAGACCACGTCTTGCGCTTGTTCTACTCAATAAAAGCCCAACGCATATTAGACATAGGAGCAGGAGACGGCACAAATCTCATATTTTTGGCAAAAGAAGGATTTCAGGCGCACGGATTAGAGATTTCGGGACAAGGAGTCAAAAAAGCAAGAAAAAACGCAAAACAAGAAAATTGTCTCGTGCATGTCCTTGAAGCAGACATGTTTGACCCCCTGCCCTACAAGGACGGATTCTTTGATGCAGTATACAGCTACCAAACAATAAATCACGGAGGATTAAGCCAGATACAAAGCCTTCTAAGAGAAATATATAGAGTATTAAGACCAGGAGGAATATTCTCAGTAAAAACAATTGAACGAAAATCATTCAGGGCTAAGAAGTCAGGCAAAGACACATACATAGACAAAGAAGGAGGCAAAGGGTACAAAATGATAGATAAATACACCTTTGTGCCAATGCAAGGCGAGGAAAAAGGGCTGGTTCACTACTTCTTCAGTGAAGCACAGCTAAAAAGAGAAGTCTGCAAGCTAGGCTTTAGATGCTTGGACTCAAAAGCCGCAGAAAGATACATTATTCAAAATTTCAAGAAAAAGTAAAAAAAATTCAAAAATTCTTAGTTTCCAGTTAATGTTAAATTAACTTAGAAGCGTCGAGGCTTGCGTTTCGCGTAGCACTCTCGGCAGTAGACTGGTTTTCCTTCAGTTGGTTTGAAGGGAACTTTAGTCTGAGCACCACAGTCAGAGCATGTTGCATCATGCATCTCACGTGGAGCGCCGAAATCGTTTCCGAATCCCATTTTTATTCACCCGTTGTGTTTAGTTATATACGAGAAAGAGTCTCGATATACTATGAATTAGTTACGTTCTGGAGTATATAAATGTATGCTTTTTCTCCTTATAAAGGTGGTATTTTGAGAAGGTTTTTAAATCAAGTATTCAACACGATATACGGCTATATGGCCACATTGCAGCCGTGGCACAACCGTGGCAAACTTTTATAAAAAAGTTTGATCAAAAACACTCAAGTGGGGTCTGCGACCCCACGATATACGGCCTGTGCTTCGCACTGGCAATATTAACAAGCAATTTGCAGCCGTGGCACAACCTGGTACTGCGCGGGTCTTGAATAAGAGCAAGCTAACCCGTTTCCGCAAGGATATCCCGGTTCAAATCCGGGCGGCTGCGTTATGAATTGCATAAGAAATCTATTTTTTAGCCTTGAGCCCTTCTATCTTTTCTCTAGCCATAGCCTCTTGCTCACTTGTTTTAAATAAAGTCAATGCTTTCTTATAATAAGTCATGGCCTCGTGATAATTCTCCTGCAGTTCACAGACATTTCCTTTAGAATA
>CAYUHB010000221.1:0-1831 GCA_964444355.1 uncultured Methanosarcinales archaeon | reverse complement strand
AAAGGCTCACCCATACCCATAAAGACACTGTTTGTGATTTTCTGAGCCGGATTAACTGCTTCGGGCCGCTCTGGTCTACGACTGGTTTCTTCTCCCTCGCAACTGCAAGAGGGAGAAGAAATCACCCCAAGTTCCTTGGGGCAGAGCGGCAATATAGCTTTCTGCATCAAATTTAACTGTCCGAGAATCTCTTCTGCTGACAGATTTCTTGAAAAACCCATTTTGCCGGTTGCACAGAATGTACACTTCACAGGACAACCAACCTGGGTAGAAACGCAGGCGCACAAAGTACGCTTATGAGTAATCAGGACAGACTCAACTCTTAATTTATCATCTAATTCTATGAGGAACTTGCGAGTGCCGTCCTGAGCTTTGACTTCCGAGGATATCTGCATAATATTGACGGAAAAGAAAGAGTATAAATTAGTTTTGCTGCTTTATTCAAGCAGCACGCCTAAGCGCTTCAGCAGACCCGCCTGCCAAGCGCGCAAGCACGAACTGCTTAAGCTCATCAGCATTCCAATCAGCTTTCTGCTTAAATGCCTCAATCAGTGCAAGACCAACCGACTGAAGATTATTTTCAGGAGGCTGAATCAAATCTTTAACAACAGGAAAACCAAGATTAAACAAAAAATCCACGTTTGGACCCGCGACCCGGGCGAGCTCAACAAGCGCCTGGAGGTCCGCAATTGACTTAATAAAATTATTTAAATGCAAGCGAAGACCTGTAACAAAAGCAGAATAAAGGTGTGCGACCCCAACATTCGCGGCAAACTGCAAAAGAAGCGCACAAACCTCGCTGAGATTCTCAACTGTCCCAATAATGCCACGCTTGTTCATTACCGGCAGACCCTCGCCAAAAATATACTGGGAATTCGTTGCTCCAGCTTCCTCAGCCACATCTGCAAGCACCTGAAACGCCTCAGCACTCCATGGACGAAGGGCATTAAGTATGTCAGGCATACAATGAAAGACAATAAACACATTAGGTTCTACAGCTTTAGCAAGCCTTACAAGCGCACCAAGATCCTGCGCTCTCAAAATACGAAGCCCCAGAGCAGGAAGCACAGTCCCGAAAACAAAATCGCAGTATTTTCCAGCAGCGCTGGCAAGCGCGGAGGTAAGCTCTTTATTCGCGAGCAGCACATTACCCAGCTCAGGAAATCGCCTGTAATCAAAACCAAAAGAAGCCAGCCAAACAACATCATCTCCAGCCATATTAAGCATCAAAGAACCTCCATGATAAAAAACCTCCTATCAGCCCAAGGCGAATTTATAAAAAAGCGCCAGCAACAATTTTACCCATAATGTTTTACTCGAGGAAAGGCATTTATAAAACTGTTTGTTGGAATTATTATCTTGATAATAACTTTATTATTAGCATGAATATAACTCCTATCTTTCGTCTTAGTGCAGCAAACCCTCTGGAAAGAACTCGTGCTTCAACAACATGGAACTGAACAAGTATTTCTGATTGACGATAACATCAGAGAACTTCTCCTTAATATCGAGAAGGAAGGCGCCAAGCTCGTCTGACTTCTTGACCGCCAGATAAATGAAAACCACGGGCTTGGAAGCGCTCATAAAAGCATACCTTATGTTCTTCTGGTCATTAATGTAAAACCTCAAGGCAGACTCCCTCTCTTTTGACAAATTACGCAAGTCCAGCATAACAAGATAAACATCATATCCAAGAGCGTGAAGATTAATCTTAGCAGTAAACTCGACAATAACACCCTTTTTCCTCAAACTCTTAATCCTCGAAGAAACAGTCTCATAAGTAACACCAAGCCTTTTAGCAAGCTCGAGCAGGGAAGCATTCCCTCCACCC
>CAYUHB010000220.1:0-1845 GCA_964444355.1 uncultured Methanosarcinales archaeon | reverse complement strand
AAATACTTACCCCATTTCGCGCCAACGTATTTCTCTTTCTCCTTGTCAAAACCCATGGTTTGGCTTTATTTTCATTATGAAGTCTATTTCTACAAAATGTGTTTGTTCTCCTTTGTACTCGCCTATTGTGTGCCAGGAATGGTATGGGCAGATAACCTTTCCTTCAAGTCCTGCTTCTTCTTTTGTTTCTCTTAGAATGCTGCATACTGGGTCTTCTCCGAATTCGAGTTTTCCTCCTGGCATTTCCCAGTGGTTTGCGAGAAAGCCTGTTTTTCCTCTTTTGAGAAGCAGTGCTTTGTCATCCTGGTGCATGAATGCTGAGACCAGTATTCTTTGGTTCATGTGTTTAAAAGCATACACTAATTTAAATATGTTATTAAATAAAAAAAATTATGTTACAATAACTCTGTCTTCAGCGGTTACGAACACTAACGGCAGGTCTATTTCGCCGTTTTGGTTGAAGCGTATGTTTCCGTTCAAGCCATCAATGTTTACCGATGACATAGCGTCTAAAACAGGGGTTCC
Source organism: uncultured Methanosarcinales archaeon (assembly GCA_964444355.1). Lineage (GTDB taxonomy): Archaea > Nanobdellota > Nanobdellia > Woesearchaeales > ARS49 > CABMGU01. Next base: position 1,320 of record CAYUHB010000220.1, on the reverse strand, counting down.
TTTTTTCTGCACGTCATCGAGTAAGAGCATGGTGTCAAAGCCGAAGAATGCGAGAAAGTCAGGTTCTTCATTGTGTGTTGCAAAGAACACATCCCTGAAATTCTGGGCTCTCTGGCTGACTGTAGCCTCGGGGACAAGTGCAAATATGTTGCCCAAAAGACCTTTTGCTGTTGAGCGTACGAAATTGCTCTGTATGTCCTCTGTTGAGACCACAGGTATGTTTGACATGCCTAGTTCTTTTCGCTGTTTCGCAAAGTTGATTGCGTGAGGCGGGAATCCGAGGAAGAATATCAGGTCTGGTTTTGCTTCGTTGATTTTCATCAGACTTGTACGGAAGTCAGTCTCTTGTATCTCAAAGCGCTCTGTGGCTACAATAGTGCCGGGAAAAGTTTGCACAAATAATTGCGTCATGGTTGCGCCGAACTCGTCATTGATTGTGAAAATCGCGACTTTGTTGTGGCCATTTTGGGTTGCGAATTGAACTATTTTTGAGATCTGGTCAGTTGGCAATGGGTACAAGAGGAATGCAAATTTGCTTTTTGCAGTGAATTCCTCTGATTTGATCGAGCTTAATGATGCGAGTAATGGAACTTTATGTTCCTCAATTATCGGTAGGAAGGGTACAGCAGTTAGAGCCTGCAACGTGACTACAGCGTCTATTCGTTTTGTATTCAAAAGGCTTGTCAATGCAGTTATTGCGTCTTCAGGATTTGTCCTTGTGTCCTCTACAAAGAGTTGGACTTGAGAGTTGTTGACCTGCTTTTGTGCTATTTCCATGCCTCTTAGGAAATCCTGTCCTAAGGATGCGGCAGGTCCTGTAAGGGGCAGTGTGACTGCAACGTTCAGCGTATCTGTGCCTTTTTGCTCGCACCCTGCGATAAGTAGGATGAAAAGCGCGATTATAATGATTTTTTTGTTCATGTTTATCACCATCCCGTAAGAAACTTTCCAAGTATATTAATATTAGTAACAACAAATGATGTAACTTTTTGAAAAGATTTATATACTGCATGAAGCATATATGCCGTTATGGACACTTCAGTGCTTGAGGAGTTGGGATTGACAAGGGCTGAAATCAGCATATTTCTGACTCTGGTGGAATTGGGTCCCTCTCGAGCAGGTGAAGTGATTGACAAGTCTGGTCTTCAGAGCCCAGTTGTTCATCGTACGTTTCATTCCCTTTCCAGAAAAGGGTTGATATCTTCTATCTTAGAAGGGAAGATTCACAAATACCAGGCAATCGAAGCTTTTCAGCTTGAAGATTTCATGAAGGAAAAACAGGAAAGGCTTGACGAGCTTGTTCAAGAGATTCAAAGAATT
>CAYUHB010000219.1:0-1855 GCA_964444355.1 uncultured Methanosarcinales archaeon | reverse complement strand
CGGCTGGAGTCCAGACAAAACATTGTTTTGTCTTGACCAAGATTGACTTCTTCTCCCCTTGCAAGGCGTGGGGAGAAGAAATCAAGTCTGAAAGACCGCAGCGGCGATAAGAGAGATTTTCAACACAGTGAGTCAAGAGATAACGTTTTTAAACTACTATAGATTGTAAGCCATAAAAGAGAGGTGAAATCAAATGAAATGCCTAGCATTAATCTGTCTAATATTACTGGCAGCATGCGCTCAACCGCAATATGCGCCACAACCAACATATCCACCAGCCCAGTATCCGCCTGCACAGTATCCCCCACAATACGTTCCTCCCACGCAACAAGCACCACCAGCAATAGTACCTCCAGTAGCAGCACCTCCGCAAGCTGTTTCTGATGAAGGACTCGGCAGAGTACAGTTCAGCCTTCACCCGTATTCAATAGGCACACCTGAAGCAGGAAGCGTCAGACCAGGAACACCCCTGGTAGCAAAGGTCATTGTTGCAAAAAAAGCAACAGGCAATCCACCAATAACAGAAGAAGAAACAGCAGGCCACGACGGAGCCACTATCCTTGTAACAGAAATAGGGCCAAAAGGAGACATCCAAATGTACGGAACAAGCAATGTTGAAAGCAACATCCTGCCATCAAACAGGTTTTATTTTGATCCCACACCAGGCATACAGGCATGGACAAATGACAAATTTGTAGCAAACTCCAACGTCAACACACGAATAAAATACGTCATCCTGGTCAAATACAAAGGAGACAGCCGTGAACTGACATACACTTTGAACGTCAGATAACCACAATCTTTTTAAACCCCCTTTTTCCTTTTTGTTTTTATGACGACAAAAGTAGTTGGTGCAGGCACTATAAAGGAAAACAGCTATATTCTTGTTGAAGACGCTGCCTGCAAGGTGGTTGCCTGCGAAGTATCCAAATCTGGAAAACACGGACACGCAAAAGTAAGAATAGTCGCTATCGGCCTGACGGACAACAAGAAACGAGAGATTGTCCTGCCCGCCCACGATAACGTTGAAGTTCCCATAATTGAAAAGAAGTCTGCACAGGTATTAAGCGTGGTCAATGATGTTGCAAATGTAATGGACGAAGAAACATATGAAACATTTGACCTGCAGATTCCTGAAGAACTAAAGGCAACAGTCGTTCCAAACTGCAAAATATTATATTGGATTATTCTAGAACAAAAAGTGATGAAACAACTGAAAGGCGGTGCTGAGTAAAATGGTCAACAGGAGTGTGTCTGAATGGTGAAGTTTCCCGAAGCGGACGCAAGAATGTTCAGAAACAAGTTCGTATGCAGAAGATGCAAATCAGTCATCCGCGCGCCTTCTAGAAAAATAGCAGACCAGCAAGTAAAATGCAGAAACTGCGCTGGAAAGAAATTTAAACCAAAACGCAAGAAGTAAAGCGAATGAGCATTGACGGCATAGCGGCGCTGGTGTTTATTGTCTTACTTGCAGTCTTTCTATTCTTAAAACGCAAACAAGTACAACTACAACGCGCACTATTCCCGATAATCTACGTAATAATGTACCGCACATCATTTGGACTAAAAGCAATGAATTACGCCAAAAATTCAAGACTGGCGAGGCTTTTTGGAGACGTTTCAATCATTGCAGGATTTCTAGGCATGCTATTAATATCTGTAGAACTTATATGGGGCACTGTCAAAGTATTTCTTGGCGAAGGCATCCCAGGCATACAACCAGTACTGCCAATAGAAGCAAAAGGAGTATTCTTCGTACCATTCATATACTGGATTTTAAGCATCTTTTTACTCGCCCTTGTCCACGAATTCGCACACGGCATAGTCGCAAGAGCATACGACATACCAGTAAAAA
>CAYUHB010000218.1:0-1857 GCA_964444355.1 uncultured Methanosarcinales archaeon | reverse complement strand
AAAGAGCAGCAACTTTGCAGGTTATGTCCGGATAGTTTCAAATGGCGTTAGTGAAAAGCCTGAGATGAATCAGCTTTCTGCGAATGATATACGTGACAGGATTAATGCAAAGCTTGGCAATGAGTTTAAGGAAGCCAATATCACTTTGAACGTGGTTTGCAGCAATATTAGGATGAATGGGTATGTTCCTCCTGAAAAAACCGAAACTCCGGTATCGGTCAGGCGCAGGAAGTATTTTGCTGGCGACCTTTCTAAGGTTGTTGATGATTATGCCTGCGTGACTGTGCCTGAAGCAGCAGAATATTTTGGGATAAACTCGCTGGGCGCCTTGAATAAGGTTAAAAATGGTCATCTTCACGGTTTGCAGAGAGCAGAGAACAGCCATATCTATGTACCGATGCACGATTTGATTACTTATACTTTTAATCATCCGAGATTGAAACAGGAAAAGCCTGTCGGTTCGCATGCTTTCTCGATGTCAATGGTTGAGCTTGATGATGAGCAGTTAGCGAAATACAAATCAGAGGTTGGAGAAGTGAAGACTGTGAGTGAATCCGCAGATATTCTTGGTCTTTCGAAAGCCAGCGTTCATAGTATGTTGGACAGGTCGCAGCTGCACGGTGTCAAGCACAAGAATCAGTGGTATATTCCAAAGATGGAGCTTGAGTTCGTGAAATATCTTAGGACGTCTAAGGAGGAATGAAAATGTCGATTGAACTGACAAGAAAGCAATCAATGTGTGAAGTTAGCGGTGTTCCTGTATATGGCAAAGTCTGTTTTACTCCTGGCTCAAAAGACTCTTTAAATTCTCCGGACGCAATGGAGTTTCCGCGCCAGTTTGGTGGTTTTCTGCAAAGTCTTGGCCATGCTATTGTGGCGCGTGTTGCGTTTTATGAAGATAATGAAAAAACAGGCAGTGGTTTGGATGGTAGCGATGAGTATCAAAAAACAGGCACTGCGCACATCAGATACTATGACGGAAAAGGCTGGCGTTCTGCGTTTATGGAACTGCCTGATGAAAAGGCAAGTTTTGGGCTTGTAATAGCAGGATACATAAATCACGCGAAAGGCAAAGAACTTGTTGCGCCTCGAAGCGAACCTCTTGTTGCAAAGCTTATTGGCTTGGCAGAGGAAGCTGGAAGAGTTCGTCCTGTTTTCAAAGAAAGTCTTTTGAGATTATCTACAAAGCAAAACCGGGGGCGCTCAGAATACGGCAGCAACCTTGACGTTATTGCTTGTGTTGGAAGCGCTGAAATTGCAGAGCTCAACGCATCATACTCGCAGAGAAGAAAAAGAGACTATGGATGGCTATCAAACCGCTTCACGGCAAGCGAAGTTGAAAGCGAATTGAAAGGCAGGGAAGACCAAGCTCTTATTCGGCTCGTTGCTCGTGGCGGTGAATTCTGCCACAAAATCGGCAACATCGTCGCCAATGAAGACATCGGCATCGTCGTCGATGACACCTTCGTCTTCACTGGTGGCCGTGCTCGCGGAGTAACGGAGGAACAAAAATGAGCTTGGAAAGAGCGTATAAAAATTGCAGGATTTGTTATGAAGTGCGTCCAATATGGAATAAGCCGCATGGTCAAAAAGTCATGAATGATGCGATGATGGCGCTTGAAGAAGAGATTCCTTCAGAGTTTCGTACTAGCTGTGTAACAATGGAAAGAAGAAGGCCTGCATACGAAGCTTTGAAAGTCTGTGGTAAATGCGAGTACAAAAGTCCGGGCATAGCAGAGCTTCTTGAAAAAGCATTGCCTGAAATATTTGTAAAGCAGGAGGAACAAAAATGAGCTTTGGAATGGGTATGAGTTTTAGTCATGAGCAGCGTCAAGAGCAGCGTTTTGAGCAGCGTCA
>CAYUHB010000217.1:0-1857 GCA_964444355.1 uncultured Methanosarcinales archaeon | reverse complement strand
GATAAGAGTGTATCCGTTCTCCTCGTCCTCTGGCGGTCCAAATTCCTCCTTCTCAAAAAGCGGCTTTTTATTAGAGACGCTATCCCAGGACAGCCCTTTCTCAAGCACCAGCCGTTTAAGGCTGAAGCCCGTCTCGTCAGCAACAATTGAGAGCTCAGTCATAACGCCGTCAAAAGTGACCTGATCGGTTGGATTCATGCCACTAATGATGAAGCGATATGGAGTTCCCATGTGCAGGTTGAACCTTTCCGCAACACCTGCAACAGGCTCAGGGTTTGCTGTAGTCATATCTACTGGAACCTGCTGGCCTTTTGCCAATACTTCTTCTATGTTTTCCATTTTCTATTCCTCCGGCAGTTCTGGATGCCAGCCAAGTCCCTGCTCCCGGAGTCGAACCAGGACAAATAGGGCTACAGCCTATAGCTCTGCCATTAAGCTAAGCAGGGAAGATGAAAAGCCTGAAGTCAGAACAAGCAGCAAATTTATCGTCTTAATTCAGACCGGATCAATAACTATAAGTAGAACTAGCAAAATTCAGTTTCCGTTCAATTGAATTATGTATCATAAGAAGCAGGTAAGCATAGCGAATATTTAAAACTATTGTTTTTTACTACTAATTAGTTACATATTTTCATTTGTTTCCGCAAGCTTTATAAACCACCCCTTAGAATTCAATTACTTATGAGTGAAGACATAACATTACAGGCAATAGCATTAGCAGAAAAAATGCGAAAATGCCCTGAAACAGAGAAATTAATTCTGGACAGCGCAGAAAACGTACTGCAGGCTTCTGTCAAAGACAAAGAAAAAGAAGCAGAACTGCGCAGCAAGTACAAAAAAGAATTATTCGAAACAGCATCAAAAGTCATCGGCAGACCTGTGACATCTGTACAAGTTGTAAACCTGGCATACGTGCTGTTAAATCCGGCATCTGCATATGATGCTCTCGGCGAGTAAAACTGGCAAGAATTTTAAAGCCAGAAACGCTTTCCTAACGTAGATGAAAAATTTTGCCAGACAAGACAAACTGCAGAGCGAATGGGAACTTATTAATATACCCTGATATTAGAAGTAACTAATGGTTAAAAAGAAGCGTGTTCTGAGATTTGTGAAAGCAAATATTGAGCAAGGAACCCATATAGTCATGCTTTATGAGACAGAATCAGACATTCTCACGATTTTTCCCTCTTTTTTCGCAGAAGGTCTTGAAAATAATGAATTCTGCATAATGGTTTATCCAACCATCAGGCTTAAGGAGAAGCTTAAGAAAGAAATCGCAAAGCTAGTTGACCTGAAAAAATACATCAATGAAAAAAAGATCGAATTCATACACTTCAAAAAGTTTTATTTCAAGAACAACATCTTCACAAAGGAAAAAGTGTACAATTTAATCGACAAAAAACTCAACCATATCGGCTTCAAAGACGTTGACGGAGTAAGAACGGCAGGAGATATGACCTGGGTCAATAATAAATTTTTTAAAAAAGTCATTGTTTACGAAAAAGGCCTCACTGAAAAATATGGCAAAATGTCCCTTTTACTGATGTGCGCTTACCCTGTAAAAAAAATTTCAGTCACAGATCTTATCGAGACCATACAATCTCACAACCTAATTCTCTACAAAATAGGCAATAAATGGCGCTTATCTGAACCGATAGAAAGAAAGATTTTGAAAGAGGATATAACAGACCTAACAAAATTCACCAAATTCGCAGCCCATAGGGAAATGAAAATGGTTGAACTTAAGAAAAGGATTACAGAACTTGAGATGCAATTAAAAACTAAAATAAAACCTTAATTTTAAAAAACACGCGTCTTTTTACTCTTCCATGAAACTCCTACTTGAAGCACCAGTAC
>CAYUHB010000216.1:0-1910 GCA_964444355.1 uncultured Methanosarcinales archaeon | reverse complement strand
ATGGTTTGTCGACTATATTATATGTGGGACTGGGACGGTCTCAGGACCGTCTCAGGACTGGGACGGTACTGGGACAGGACTTTTGTGGGAACGAAACAACGAAAACTAGCGTTTTCGAGCTCCGAAATTGCCTTGCAATTTCGAAGGGTTAAAATAGTAGTTATGGCTACCTGACAGATCAACAGATAAATTTGGAAAAAAATATTTTGAAATATTTTGGGAATGAAAAAGTGGATGAGAAAAAATTGATTGAAAAAAATTTGCCAGAACAAAAATTAATTTTTGGGGCCCTGGAAAAATTGACAAAAAAGATGCAACATTTGGGCACCAGAAAATAAGGGTTTGGGTTGGGTGCGAAAGAATTAATAATGAGCATTATTAGGCACCGTAAAGTAGAAGAAAATAACGAGTTTGTGAGTAAAAAGTGAGAGTTCGACTGTATGTTCCGGAAGCTGAAAACGGCAAAGAAGCAGCCATTTCTAAAGAACAAGTTAGGCACCTGAAGGTTTTGAGACTGAAAGAAGGAGACAAAATAGGCATATTCGACGGCAAAGGACACGAATTCGAGGCAACCTATTCTGGAAAAGTGAGGGAAGGCAAGGTATTACTCGAAAAAGCCATAACACCAAGAGAAGAGCCGAAAGTCAAGATAACACTCGCAATAGCAGTGCCAAAAGGAGCAAGAATGGACTTTCTTGTAGAGAAAGTGAGCGAAATCGGCGTTAGCAACATAGTGCCTATGATTTGCAGCAGGAGCGTAGTAGAGCCAAAAGAAACAAAAGAGAGATGGAGAAAAATAGCAATAGAAGCCTGCTCGCAATGCGAACGAAGCATAGTGCCTACGATATCTGAGCCGATAAAATTCGCAGACCTATTATCGACGATAAAAGAATACAACCACGCATTCATCTGCCACATGACAGGACTGCCATTAACAAAAGAATACTGCGAATGCCCAAGCACACTGCTAATAGTCGGACCAGAAGGAGACTTCACACCAGCAGAAATGGAAGCAGCAAAAGAAGCAGGATGCACGCTGGTCAGTTTGGGACCGACGATACTTAGGACAGAGACAGCAGGAATCGTTGCAGTGGCACAAATAGTTGGATTAAGCCAAAAACTTTATAAACCCGCATAAAGGTGGCACTAAATATGGAACTAAACTTCGTCGAAGAAAAGAAAAACAAGCTCATCTTTGAAATAACAGGAGAAGGACACACACTAAGCAATGTTCTAAGAAAAGAACTAAACAACGACGAGCACGTCAAAGCAGCAGCGTATACTATTGATCACCCACTCATTGAAAAACCAAGATTTGTACTAGAAACAGACGGAGCAGATCCCAAGAAAATACTGATAGCAGCTGCGAAAAGAGTACAAAAAGAACTTGAAAAAGTAAAAGCTGAAGCGAAGGAATTAAAGTAAGATTTCTTTGATTATTTTCATCACGAGTCCTGCGGACAATTACACTCGTCACGATGCGCTCTGAAGTCCCTTCTATCGCGCTCGTTCCTCGAAAACTATATAAATAAAAGTCATAGTGCCTATGATATGTTTGTGCGAGTCAAGAAAATAAAAGGAAAACCATACGCTTACCTTGTCGAAAACGAATGGACACCGTGGGGAAGCAGACAAAGAGTAACAAAGTACCTAGGCAAAACAAGCACGCTAACAAGATATTCTGAAGGACTACTGGATTTGCCAAAAGGAATGCAAGAAGCAATACTCGAAGCAGCAGCACAAGAACTGGCAAACCACGGATTTGCACGCGAAGGAAACGTACTCAAACAAGAAGATATAATCGTGGACTTACAAGAAAAAACAGTACGACAAAAAGGCAAAAAAATCGTACTTGAAATGAACGAAGGCTATTTGTGCGACCACACACTACAACAACTACTCACTTTCGC
>CAYUHB010000215.1:0-1914 GCA_964444355.1 uncultured Methanosarcinales archaeon | reverse complement strand
ATATTGATGAAATACATGCGAAAGTTGTTGAGGTAGTTCAGGCATTCCTGCCTAAGTAAACATTTATAAACTTTGCAAAGAGGAATTTCTTTTATGCCGTTCAAGTTTGTCGAGGACATTGCCATGGCAGACGTAGCCTTCGAAGCAACAGGCAAAACGCTGAAGGAGTTATTTGAAAGCGCGGCAAAAGCAACAATAGAAAGTATGGCAAATCCGAAGACAGTTAAGCCAAAGATTAAAAAAACGTTCAGGAAGAAGGCAAAAGACATTGATGGCTTGCTTTTTGAATTCCTTGAAGAGCTAATCTACCTGAAAGATAAGTGTGCGATGGTGTTTCATGATGTTAAAGTAAAAGTTGATGAGAAGAAAATAACTGTTCAGGCAATGATAACCGGAGACAAAATACAGCCGGAAAAACAGGAACTAAGGCAAGACGTTAAAGCCGTAACAATGCATTATTATACTGTTGTAAAAAGGAAGCATTGGAAAGCCAATGTGGTGCTGGACATATGAATAGGGACGTGCCGATTCCGGAATTTGAAAGGAAGGGGGAAGTTATCTGGGATATTCCTGTTAGTTATAAGAAGGGTATGAGGGTTCCTGGCAGGATTTATGCTAGTGAGAAGCTTATCAAGAGTATGGATTTGACGGTTTATGATCAGTTGACGAATGTTGCTTGTCTTCCAGGAATACAAAATCACGCATTGTGTATGCCTGACGCGCATTCTGGTTACGGGTTTCCGATAGGTGGCGTGGCTGCTTTTGATCCTGAGACTGGAATAATTAGTCCTGGTGGTATTGGTTTTGACATTAATTGCGGGATGCGTCTTGTTACGACCAACTTGAAATTGAAGGAGGTTATGCCAAAAATAAGGCCTCTTGTAGACTTGCTTTTCCAGCAGGTGCCTGCTGGTGTTGGCTGCAAGGGTTTTGTCAAGCTGACAGCAGCAGAATTCAGGAAAGTGATGGAAGATGGAGCAAAATGGTGTGTTGAGAACGGTTATGGCTGGGATGAGGATCTGGAGAGAATGGAGGATTATGGCTGTATTGAGCATGCTGATCAGAGCAAGGTATCTGATAGGGCAATCGGCAGGGGCATAAATCAGTTGGGAACTTTGGGTTCTGGCAATCATTATCTTGAGATTCAGCAGGCAGGTAAGATTTTTGATAAGAAGACTGCGGAAAAGTTGGGCATTTTCAGTGAGGACCAGATTTGTGTGATGGTGCATTGTGGAAGCCGTGGTTTTGGTCATCAGGTAGGCACTGATTATTTGAAATTATTCAGTGAGATAATGCCTAAATATGATATTAGTGTTCCTGACAGGGAGCTTGCCTGCGCTCCGTTCAAAAGCAAGGAAGGGCAGGACTACTTCCACGCTATGGCTTGTGCTGCAAATGCTGCTTTTGTCAACAGGCAGGTCATCCTTCACAGGATAAGGGAGTGTTTTCATAAGATTTTTGAAAAAACTCCTGAAGAGATGGAAATGCATTTGGTGTATGATGTTGCTCATAATACCGCCAAGCTTGAGGAGCACAGGATTGATGGCAGGATGAAAGAAGTGGTTGTGCACAGAAAGGGTGCTACAAGATGTTTTGGTCCCAGCAGGTCAGAGCTTGCTCCTATGTTCAGAAAAATCGGACAGCCGGCTATTGTTGGCGGAAGCATGGAGACAGGAAGCTATCTCTTGGTAGGCACTGACAAATCGTTGGAGGAGACTTTTGGCAGTACTGCGCATGGTTCTGGCAGGACTATGAGCAGGACGCAGGCAAGGAAGGAAGTGAGTGGAGAGTCTTTGCTGAAGGAATTGGAGAAAAAGGGTATTTACGTTCGCACAACTTCTTATTCTGGTCTTGCTGAAGAGGCTGGTTTTGCTTACAAGCCGATTTCTGAAGTTGTGGATGTTATGGATGTTG
>CAYUHB010000214.1:0-1939 GCA_964444355.1 uncultured Methanosarcinales archaeon | reverse complement strand
TCACATTGCAGAAACCATCATGACAGGAAAGAATGCCGTTAACCTCGAAGAAATCGCTTCTAATACACCTATTCGCATTAAAGTTCCCAGTAAAATCAGTAGGACCAAACAACAGCTGCCTGTCCTGCTCAATGCACTCCCGACTACCGGCCAGCGTAAAACTGCCCTGAACAGGCTGAGTAATATTTCCAGACATATTCTGCTGGGCAAAAACACTGACAGCAAGCAACAACATTATGAAGATTATTTTTTTCATTTTACATCACCTCAACCAGGACCACAGGTCACACATAAATCATCATCATCAACCAAACCAAGCAAATCAACACGATAAGCAAGACACTTGCAGTAAAACGCGTCTCTAAAATGTTGATAATAAATACACGTTTCTGCATCTTGAAGCAAAGCCTCAGCACTGGCAAGATCAGGACCGGGAGTGCCAAAATCACCGCCAGCTTCTATACTCTTGTTCAACGACTGAATAGTCAACTTAACCAAACCATCAATCTCGTTCAGCTTGCCATAAGGATCAAACTCGGCAGGAATCCAGAAAGACACCGGCTGCTGGCTACAATTAAAGTCAGTCAGCTGAATCTCAATAGTCTTCATCTCCAACTGGAACAACATATCTTTAATGGTATGCAACAAGTCCTGAACCTTAGAAAACAACAAATTATGACCCATAGCAAGGTCAAACAAAACAAAAGCAGACTCCTTGGAACAAGTACAGTCTGACTGACACTGCCCAGGACACATATAATCAACAGCATCACCTACTCCTGTGCCAGGATCACACTCTTCACCCGGTTCAAGCATACCGCTTGGATCACAAGGCGCGGGCTGAGCATAAACAAACATAGCTAACAACAACACAACCAACAGAACAATAATCTTCCTCATTTTAAATCACCTCAGTATACATCATCATTTAAACTTTACCTTTCATTGACTTAATCACTTTCTCAAGCTTATCATAAGACTCTTCCAAATCATCAAGCTCTGCCTTCATAGCATCAAGATTGTCAGCAGACTTCTTAACAGGAGCAAACTTAGGCAATTCAATTTTTGCAACCGAACGCTTGCGGGTAACAATCATGTAAACAATCAATGCAATAGCAACAAATATCAAAATTCCAGTAGCAACATTGACAATACTGCCCTTTCCAAGAGCTTTTGTAATCTGTCCAGGCTTCTCAACTTCCGGCTTCTGCACACATTGAGCATCCTTCAATACATAACCAGGAGCGCAAGGAGTTTGTTCAACAGGCCTTCGCAAGTCAGCACCAGCCTGAGTAGTCTTGGCAGACTCAGTCATAACACACTTCTGCGTACCAAGATCAAGCGCGTAAGGAGGAGAACAGGACATTAAAGTACAATAAGGCCTGCACTGAGGCAATTCAGGCTCAGCACAACAATCAATATGACTTCCAGTAGGACCTGTCATGTCCTGACCGCCACAGCAATAATACTCTGCAGCCAAGGAACCAGCAAGATAATCAAACGCCTTACAACAGCCAGCAGCATACTGAAGCTGTTTATTACTTCCGCCACCACCCTGCGTTCCACCACCACTGCACTGGCAATCAGAACACGTCTGACCAGCAGGGCAAGTCAAACCAGGCTCGCCACACTGCTCACCAGGATCAATATGACCATCACCACAAATATGACAAGTACAATCGGCAGTGCACGAAAATCCAAGAGCGCAATCAATGCCGACCTCGCACACCTCACCATCCTCCAAAATACCATTACCACAATACTGGCACTCACAACCAACATCACAAATTCCAGAATCACACACGCCAGAAGCACCAGGAGGGTCGCATTCCTCCCAAGCCTGAGTCACATTATCACCGCACCAAGGATCATGACAGGCCTCATCACAAGTCGAATTATTAGGAGGATCACACTCCTCAAAACGAGGAGGACCGCCCTG
>CAYUHB010000213.1:0-1953 GCA_964444355.1 uncultured Methanosarcinales archaeon | reverse complement strand
ATTTCAACGTCTTTTGCTGCTGCTGATGCATACAGTTCAAGTTTCAATGTGAAATCCTGGTCGCGTTCGATGTCCAGTTTGGTGACGCTCGAAGCTAAAATTTCGGTGTTGTCGATTTCGGCTTGCTCTACATTCAGCGGAAGCGCTGCAACTGCTGATAATACGAGCAAAACGCTAAACAATATTGTCAATGCTTTCATTATATTCCCCCCAATTTATAGTTTGAATAATAGCTTCCAGAGAAGACCTTATATTTAAAGGTTTCGACATTTTTAGTATTGCGAAGTAACAAATACTTGTAACGGGTGTAAGGTGATTGTTTTGTATGCAAAACTTTTTAATGTGCTTGTAAAGAACTTAACAGCATGATAAGACAGCCTATTGTGGTGATTATGGGCCACGTGGATCACGGAAAGACTTCTATGCTTGATAAGATTAGAGGCACTGCTATTGCTGCAAGGGAAGCTGGCGGTATTACGCAGGCGATTGGTGCGAGCATCATTCCGTTGAGCACCATTAAATCCATTTGCGGTGATTTGCTTGAGCAGTTGAAGATTGTTCTTACGATTCCTGGTTTGTTGTTTATTGACACTCCTGGTCACGCTGCTTTTGTCAACTTGAGAAAGAGGGGTGGCAATCTTGCTGATATTGCTATTCTTGTTGTTGATATTAATGATGGCTTGATGCCTCAGACTAAGGAGAGCATTGAAATCCTGAAACAGTACAAGACTCCTTTTATTATTGCTGCGAACAAGATTGATATTATTGAGGGCTGGAATAAAAAGCCTGGAACTTTGTTGCAGAACATTTCTTCCCAGAGTCCTGATGCGCAGAGAAAGTTTGAGACTAAGTTGTATGCTCTTGTTGCCCAGATTTTTGAGCTTGGAATTCAGGCAGACCGTTTTGATCGTGTTTCTGATTATACAAAAACAGCCGCTGTCGTGCCTTTGAGCGCTAAAACAGGCGAGGGCATTCCTGAATTGTTGATGATGCTTACTGGTCTTGCTCAGAAGTTTCTTGAGCGGAATTTGAATATTGAGGAGAAGGGTCCTGCGAAAGGAACGATTCTTGAAGTAAAAGAACAAAAAGGTCTTGGTACTGTTCTTGATACTATTATTTACGATGGCTGTTTGAAAGTTAACGATCAGGTTCTTATTGGCACTTTGGACCAGCCGTTGCAGGCAAAAGTCAAGGCTTTGTTTCAGCCTACGCCTTTGACAGAGATGCGTGAGAAGAAGGCGAAGTTTTCTCCTGTTAAGATTGTTAGTGCTGCGACTGGTGTGAGGCTTGTCATTCAGGGTGCTGAGCAGGCTGTTGCTGGTGCTCCGATTATGGGTGCTGTTGGTGACATTGAGAAAATCAAGCAGGAATTGCATGATGAGATGCATGAGGTTTTGATTGAGACTGATAAGGATGGCATTATCATTAAGGCTGATTCTCTTGGCAGTTTGGAAGCGTTGATGACTTTGCTTAGGGGGAAGGGTGTTCCTATCAGGAAGAGCGGTATTGGTCCGATTACTAAGAATGATGTTTCTGATGCAGAGGCTACTTTGGCGAGTGATCCTTTGCATTCTGTTATTCTTGGGTTTAATATTCCGAAATCAGACCTGCCGACCAGCGCTCACATTATTGTTAATGATATTATTTACAGGTTGATTGAGGATTATGAGGCTTGGAAAGTTTCTAAGAAGAAGCAGATTGAGCTTTCTGAGTTGGACATTCTTGTAAGGCCTTGCAAAATCGAATTGCTTAAGGGGTATGTGTTCAGGCAGAGCAATCCTGCAATTGCAGGGGTGGAAGTGATGGCAGGAGTACTGAAGCCGAATACTCCTTTGATGAAGCCGGATGGCAAGACTGTTACAGACGTGAAGGGTATTCAGGTTGAGCAGGAGAATGTTGAAAAGCTGGAGAGGGGAAAGCAGGGCGCAGTCAGTATGCCTGGAGTAATTATGG
>CAYUHB010000212.1:0-1960 GCA_964444355.1 uncultured Methanosarcinales archaeon | reverse complement strand
TGTCAATCAGGCAGCTCTTACTGGCGAGTCTTTTCCTGTTGAGAAGCAGGAAGCAAAGATTCGTGATTTGAATGAATTGAATAATATGGTTTTTGCAGGCACCAACGTTATCAGCGGTTCTGCTGTTGCGGTTGTTTGCAAGACTGGTAAAAATACTGAATTTGGCAAAATTGCCGCAAAGCTGGCAAAGCCTGCTGTTAAGTCTGAATTTGAGATTGGCATCACGCATTTTGGCTTTTTCATTATGAAAATCCTGTTCTTCCTTGTTTTGTTTATTTTCCTGTTTAATTCTCTTTTCAAGCATAAAGTGCTTGAATCTTTTATGTTTGCTGTCGCTATTGCCGTAGGCATAACTCCTGAATTGCTTCCTATGATTATGTCCATTACAATGACTAAGGGTTCTTTGAGCATGGCGAAGAAGGGCACTATCGTTAAGACTCTTGTTTCTATTCCTAATTTCGGCAGTATGGATGTTTTGTGCACTGACAAGACAGGGACTTTGACAGAAGGCAGGATTGCGCTTGTATCAAGCACTGATGTTTCAGGAAAATTGTCTGATGATGTTTTGCTGTATTCTTATTTGAACAGTTTTTATCAGACAGGCATCAGGAATCCGCTGGACGAGTCGATTTTGAATTTTAAGAAGAATGGTGCTGAGAAATATAAGAAAGTTGACGAGATTCCTTTTGATTTTTCAAGGAAGCGCATGAGTGTTGTTGTTGAGGGTAAGGTGAGGTTTTTTATTACAAAGGGCGCTCCTGAAACTGTTTTTGACTGCTGTACGTCTTACAGGCTGAAGGGTAAAAAACTGCACTTTAGAGAGCAGGCAAGGATGAAAGCGATAAAGTATTATCATGAGCTTAGCTCTCAGGGTTACAGGGTTCTTGCGGTTGCTGTGAAAAAGCCTGCGAAGAAAAAAGTTTATTCCATGCAGGACGAGTCTGATTTGGAATTGTTGGGTTTTGTTTCTTTCCTAGACCCTCCTAAGGAGGACGTGAAGGCTACCTTGCAGGAAATTCACAGTATGGGTGTGGAAGTGAAAGTTCTGACCGGTGACAATGAGCTTGTTGCAGAGAAGGTTTGTCAGGAGGTTGGTCTGGAGGTTAAGGGAATACTTCTTGGCCGTGATATTAGCGCTTTATCTTATGATGCTTTGAGGAAGAAGGTTGAGGATACGACTATTTTTGCCAGGTTTTCGCCTGATGAGAAGAATCAGGTTATTCTTGCGTTGAGGGCTAATGGACACGTTGTTGGTTATCTTGGCGACGGCATTAATGATGCCACTTCCATGAAGTCTGCTGATGTCGGCATTTCTGTCAGTAATGCTGTTGATGTCGCAAGGGAGTCTGCTGAGATTGTTTTGACGCACAAAAGTCTTCACGTTCTCAAAGAGGGTATTTTGGAGGGCAGGAAGGCTTTTGGCAACACTATGAAGTATATTATGATGGGCTTTAGTTCTAATTTTGGGAATATGTTCAGCGCTGCCGGCGCAGTTGTGTTTTTGCCGTTTTTGCCTATGCTTCCTGTTCAGATTTTGCTGAATAATTTTATTTATGATTTTTCCCAGGTTACCATTCCTACTGATAATATGGACAAGGAATGGATTCAGCAGTCGAAAAGGTGGAACATCAAATTCATTAAAAGGTTCATGTACGTTTTTGGCCCTATTAGTTCGCTGTTTGATTTTGCCACGTTTTTCGTGCTGTTTTATTTGTTTAATGCGAGCGCTTCTGTGTTTCAGACCGGCTGGTTTATTGAGTCTTTGGCTACGCAGACTCTTGTCATTCACGTTATCAGGACGAAGAAGATTCCTTTCATTCAGAGTATGCCGAGCGTTTATTTGCTTTTGAGCAGTTTTGCTTGTGTTGTTGTTGGCTGGGTTTTGCCTTTCACTTCTGTTGGCGCGTATTTCGGCTTTGTTCCTTTGCCTGCGAAGATTCTTGTTGTTCTGGCAGGGATA
>CAYUHB010000211.1:0-2013 GCA_964444355.1 uncultured Methanosarcinales archaeon | reverse complement strand
TTCATTTCTGTGAGAAATGAATTTTTTGGGTTTAAGCTGCTCGTAAACAAAGCGCAAGCCATCTGTCGGGTAAACCTTATCATGCGACATTTTTGCATATTTTTTTCTCCTTTTTGAGAATTCGCCAAGCGGTATATCGCGTCGAGGAATTTTAATCATAAACACAAAAGAATCCTTGAAAAAATTGCCTTGTGGTGATTGGTGTGACTTGTTTTTTTCTTTATATAAATTACAGGAGATGCCGTTTAATTTACACAACCAGACAATTTCTGAGGCCAACCTTGTTGAGACGGATTTTGCAGTAACATATCTATCCTTCTCGATATGCCCATCGCCTCGTAAATAGCCCCGTAATAGCTCCAGAAAGTAGTTTTTAGGCAATAACCAACAAAAATCAGGAAGATGTTTAAGTTTTGCCCCTTTTCCACAATATTCTTTAAAGAAAGAATACCATTCTTTCGAGTAGAATACAACTTGAGTGGCGTTTAAGCTTGGATTTCTCTCAGACAAAGCAGAATTAAAACCAGCCAATTTTCTGATTATTTTTTTACAATCACTGATGTATGTCTTCTCATTTGAATTAAATGAAAAACCAACTTGATTATTTACATCTGCAAGATGGCCTTCAGCCAAATAATAGCCTATAAGACGTAAGAAATCTTTTGTTGTTTTGAATTTTCTATGATATTCTTTACTATGAAGGGTGTATTTATTGATGATTGTTGGGATCTTCCTTTTTAGTTTTTTTGAAGAATTAAACGATATCAAACAGTCCCCTGGGTTTAAATCACCAACTTTTTTGGGAATAATCTGGTAATCATTCCAAACAATTACTGAATGGTGGGCAGTCACCTTTAGTGGCACGCCGCTTTGATTGTGGAATAACTCGTATAACTGTTCTTTATGAATAAGATAATCATAAACTTTTGAAAAAGCAAGGTTGCCTCTTTTATTCAACGACAACACCTCTAATTGATTTCCGGCCTTGAAAATGTTGATGGCATTCTTTATATTGACGAATTTAATGCTATTTTTATGTTTGATAAGTACAGGAGTATCGCCGGAAACGCTGAACTTAACCCCTAGATTCTCAATCCCGTGATGTTGCAGTGCTTGCACAATCAGGTCTGCCGCAATTTTGGAGTATTCTAGTTCCGGGCAGTCGATGTCCAGTATGAGGTCCCATCCTATTCGTAAATTATTCAAGTCTTCTGGTTTTGCTCCTGTTGTTATTTGTAATGGGTTGTTCCATAATTCCTCAGAACAATGAAAGCTGGTTGCTCCTGTTTTTACTGCTTCAAGCACGTCTTTTGGATATTTCAGGATGTCTGGTCTTCTGCCGTATCCTGTTCCGCCGTAGCTTACTGCTACTTCTTTATTTTCTGCAGCTTTGACTAGCGCTTGTTGTATTTCTGCTCTTTTGTAGTATTTCAGCAGTGTGCTTATGTGTATTTGTTTGTAATCCCCCATATTGTTGTTTTTGTTCCAAGAATTTATATAACTTGCGTGATTGTCTGGTGAATAGTTATTTTATTGCCGCCGTGCCGAGACAAGGTCTCGGTGACTTTTTCTCTCCTCACGCATGCGAGAGGAGAAAAAAGTCAGTCGAAAGACCGCGGAGGCTGGAGTGATGATGATTGAGGAATCCGAGCAAATCAGGGAGTTGCTGGAAGAGATTAAGCAGAAGAATCTTTTAGTGATTGTAGAGGGCATAAAGGATGTCCGCGCTTTGAACGCTCTTGGAATCATAAATGTTATGTCGTTGAAGAAGCCGTTGTTTGCTGTAGTGGAAGACGTTGCAGGCAATGCGAAAGAGGTTGTTCTTTTGACTGATCTTGATGATGAGGGTAAAAAGCTTTATCACGAGTTATCTGTTAATCTGCAGAAGTTTGGTGTTAAAATCAATAATCATCTGAGAGAGTTTCTTTTCAAGACTCAGTTGCGCCATATTGAGGGTTTGGCAACATATCTTGCATGACTATTTCTATTTCGCATTGTTGGTATACTGTTTTT
>CAYUHB010000210.1:0-2015 GCA_964444355.1 uncultured Methanosarcinales archaeon | reverse complement strand
GTGTGGGTATTTATCCCCGTCAGGAAAAAGAGCTTGCCATTACGGATATCAGGGAGCAGTACCGTGAAAGTGCGAGATTGTTGAGCCGTTTGCCGAAAAGCATTAATATCATTATTTGTCCTGGCAATCACGATGCTGGCCGGCTTAGTGAGCCCCAGCCAAGGCTGATGAAAGAGTATGCCCGGCCCTTGTGGGATCTTCCTAATGTTATCATGGTTACCAATCCTTGTGTTGTTAATATTCATTCTTCTTCTGATTTTTCCGGTTTTGATGTTTTGTTGTATCATGGTTTTAGTTTTGATGATTATGGCGAGATTGTTCCGAGCATTAAGAACAGCGGCAAGCATATTTCTGATCGTGTTCCTCTTATCATGAAGTTTTTGCTTCAGCGCCGCCATCTTGCTCCTCAGCATACCAGTACGATGTACATTCCTGATTCGCGTATGGACTCCTTGTTTATTGATCGGGTGCCTGATTTGTTTTTTGCAGGTCACATTCACAAGGCGGGTGTTTTGCATTATAGGGGCACTACTTTGGTTGCAGGAAGTTGTTTCCAGTCGAGGACTGCTTATCAGGAAAAGTTTGGCCACAATCCAGAGCCGGGTGTTGTGCCGGTTGTTAACCTGCAGTCGCGCCAGGTTTTGATGATGAGGTTTTGAATGATAGCATCTGTTGAAATGTCTGGGTATTTTGAAAAATTGAAATCAGAGGTTGCGCGTCTGCATGGTGTTGCTTCCCAGGCGCGTTTTAAGGGATTTGATCCTGATAAGGTTGTTGAGGTTTCTCTTGCCGAGAACATGGCTCAGCGTGTTGTTGGTCTTATTTCAGTTGTTGCTCCTCAGATTGTTAATTCTGGCGTTGTTGAGCGTATTATAGGGCTGGAAAAGCAGTATGGTTCTCTTGATTGGCGTGTTGCTTTGAAGATTGCTGAGGAGATTGCTCTGGAAAAGTTTTGCAAATTTGAGAGCAGGCAGCAGGCTATGGAGATGGGCATTCGTACTGGTTTTGCGTATGTGACTGTTGGTGTTGTCAGCTCTCCGCTGGACGGGATTGTTAACATTGAAGTCAAGAAAAGGATGGATAATCGTGGAGAGTATATTTGCGTTAATTATGCTGGTCCTATTAGGAATGCTGGCGGTACTGCTGCTGCTGTGAGCGTCATAATTACTGATTATGTTAGGAAGTGTTTGGGTTTTGATGTTTATGATGCCCAGCCTGATGAGATCAAGCGCGCTTCTATTGAACTGCAGGATTATCACGAGCGCGTTACAAATCTTCAGTATTATCCTAGCGAATCCGAGGTTGATTTCCTCCTGCGTAATCTGCCTGTTGAGGTCAGCGGTGACCCGAGCGAGAAGATTGAGGTTTCGAACTTTAAGGATTTGCCTCGTGTTCCTACCAATAAGATCAGGTCTGGTTATTGTTTGATGTTGTCTTCTTGTATTCCTTTGAAGGCTCCTAAGTTGTGGAAGCAGTTGAGTGTTTGGGGCAAGGACTTTAATCTTGATTCTTGGAATTTCCTTGATGAGTTTTTGCGCATTCAGAAGAAGGCTAAGGCTGGTAAACAGCAGGAAGAGTCTCATCAGAAGATTGCTCCTGATTACACGTACATTGCTGATTTGGTTGCCGGCAGGCCTGTTCTTGGTTATCCTTTGCGTCCTGGTGGTTTTCGTTTGAGGTATGGAAGGTGCCGTACGAGTGGTTTTAGCGCGCAGGCTATTCATCCTGCTGCCATGTACATTTTGAATCAGTATATTGCTACTGGCACTCAGTTGAAGACAGAGCGTCCTGGCAAGGCTGCGAGTGTGACTGCTTGTGATTCAATTGACGGTCCTATTGTGAAGTTGCAGGATGGTTCTGTTATTCAAATTCATACTTTTGATGATGCAAAGCGCGTTCACCCTTTTATTAAGGAGATTTTGTTTTTGGGTGATATTTTGGTGTCTTATGGTGATTTTTTCAATCGTGCTCATCCTCTCGCTCCTGCTGGTTATTGTCATGAGTGGTGGTTGCAG
>CAYUHB010000209.1:0-2043 GCA_964444355.1 uncultured Methanosarcinales archaeon | reverse complement strand
TGTATATTTTTTATTCTCCAAAGAACAAAGAATGATATGAGGAATATTGCAATCACCCTTAATTCTTTCCTGAGGAACAGATATTACAATTACACCATTTGGAGAAAGCATTCTCTTAAGCAATCCAAGAGTCTCGCAGCAATCAGGAACGTGCTCAAGAACATTACTCACAACAATCGCGTCAAATTCATTTTTCATAGACTTGGCTTCATCAAGAGAAATAAATTTCACCTCAGGATGCTTCTTCCTGCCGCGCGCCAAAGCATACTCATTGATATCGGTTCCGTAAACAACCGCATTTGTATGCCTCTTAAATTCTAAGCTAGTAAAACCGACATTACAGCCAAAATCAAGAACTTTCCTGGCTTTAATGTTCTTCAAAAAAGAAATAATTGCAGACCTTTCCTGTTTCTTGAAGTAAGAATGACGACCAACCCATTCAACGAGCCGCGAGTAATACTTATCGTAAATTTTTTCCATTTTTAACCAACAGCATAATTATTGCACCAAAAGCTGCACCAAACAAATCAGCAACAAGATCAGTGGCATTATTCACATAATCACCCACTCCTGGAGAATGGAATACTGCAAAGCCGGCAAACTCCAAAATCTCCACCAAAGCTCCAAAACCAAGGGCGGCAAGAACAACGAAAAAGAAAAACAATCTCGGCTTGCTGACTTTCCACTCAAGCGCATCAATAAAAAGGCTGGCAGTCAAAAACGCGAAAACAGAGCCGAGCACAAAATGGTGAATCTTGTCAAAATGCAAAGGACCGACAGATATATCGTAAAGCCTCAACCCGTCGATGTGCAACAAACCGGCAGACAAATGCATAACCACCAGCAATGAAAGCGCCAGCAAAACAGGAACGCCAAGATGGAGTCTGCGATTTGTAGTAACAATAAACAACAGAATAATGAAAAACAGGGCATTGTAGTAAACAAACTCAACATTCTTGTTCTGCCAAAAAAGAATTGTAGAACCAATAAGGACAATAGTCATCAACAAAGACACAACCGCAAGACATTTTCTATTCATGAAATTTTTTATAAGCCCATAATTTAAAAACTTTTGCAATACTGCCGTGCGAAAGCTTTAAATATATAGGACTTTGAATAACTTATGATTTTAGTCAAAGTCCTATTAGAGAAGTTTGACTTTATGAATGGATTTTCAAACTTCTCTATACTCAATTCAACAAAAGCAGTAAAGAGGTGAAGAATGCTTACGATATACGACTGGGTATATGGAATAACTACACTTTCAGTGGTTTTCTTAAGCATAATCGCAGGATTCATCGCATTAAGCATGTTCGGCGCCACTTCACAGCGCAAATACCTGGCAGCATGGAAACCTCTGCTAATCGCACTCGTCTTATTCGCAATTGAAGAAATAATAGGAGCTTTGAAAATATTCGGAGTATACAGCAACCCGTGGATAACACACGTCATGGTAAGTTTTGTACTCGTGTTCTTCATCGCAGCCCTAATAAGACAAATAGACGTAACAAGGGGGTGCCACGAATGATAGCAGAAAGCCTTTCGCAAGTAGCACCCATTTACAACCTGGGATTTGTAATAATTGTAATATTCCTGTTCCTCAAACTACTCTCAACTCCAGTAAGAGACAAAAGAGTATACCTGCTGCCGTGGAAAATAATATTCTTTGCAGTGATGATATACATTGTTGAAGAAGGATTAACGGTTTTAAGACAACTTGATGTTATAAACGTGCCGGTACACATAAATGGATTCTTTGAGCTGATAATAATCTGCACGTTCATCTACATGCTTTTATTGCAGAAAGAACACCTGAAAAAAACAAAAAGCTAATTTTATTTCTTGACAATTCTTATCGTCTTTGAAACAACACTATGACCATCGCTCGCAGTCACAACAACCCGACCCTCGCCCAAGATTACCAGAACACCATCATACAAACCCGCAGTCAAGCCTTCAGACGGGGAAACACTGAACGACAAAGGATCGGCATCAGGGTCAAAAAAAGCAGAATTCAAATCAAGACTGAAAGATTCATCGTAA
>CAYUHB010000208.1:0-2046 GCA_964444355.1 uncultured Methanosarcinales archaeon | reverse complement strand
AAGCCTGCCAAACTTATCACCGCAAGCACGCAAGCCTTCTATTCTGATGCGCTGAGCTTCAGGAATGTTCTGGCGCCAAGTCTCATACTCGCGAGCTTTGTTTTCATACTGACTAACGCAAGAGTCGTAAGTTTCAGGCACACGTATGCACGCGCCATCCTTGCAACCAGTCAGGCACTCAGTAGCATAATAGCCCATCTCCTTTGGTGATTCACAATAATACTCGACAAGACAATCGCCAGCACAATCAGGACGGTCCTTTTCACAGAAATCAGTCTTCAGAACAGGCTCGCCCTGATAATCACGCGATAAAACAAAAGGGGCCGGGCCATACGCGGTCCCGCGAACAAAAGGATTCTTTCCAGCATCAGAATCAGTGCATCCGGGCTTTCCAGAAAGCATAAAGAACCATGCCGTGTTTTCTTTCACGTCAGCCAAAACGAAAAAAGAGCCATCTGCTATTTCTTGTTTTGCTCCAGGTGATACGCGAATGGTTTCACCATTAACCCACAATGTAGCTATATTATTGGAAAAATCAGAAAACCTCACTTCGTATTCAACTCCGTTAAGTTTGTATGTGACGCTTCCGCCTATATCAACTCTCCAAGTACCAGGTGAAACAGCTGGCGGGGTTTGTACACGCGCGACACAAGCTCCATTGTCGCATATCTTTCCCGTCCTGGAACAGTATGCTGGATTGGCATGCACCATGTTGGCATCGTCGCAGAAATATTCAGTCAAGATATCGCTATCCTCACAAAAATCCGTGCTTTGTTTTCCGTTGTAAGTAACTGTTCCCTTAACATCCTGATTAAATCCGTTATCCGAATCACTGCAAATATTTCGCACTCCAGAAACCCAACTCCTCACATTCTGCCTGATCTCAGCAGGAGTTGAACCCATAATAAGCAGGGCAACATTTCCATTAGAATGCCTGATGAGTTTTATGCCGCCCATCTGGCAGTTCTCAGGATAACCAACAAGCTGATTAATAATAGGATGATAACAAGGACTACCAATCAAAATACTGTTATATTTTGTGATATCGTCAACTTCGCTTGCGAGCTTCATATTCTTAAGAGCAACAGAAGGACCAAACGCATTCGCAACATCAGTTGCAGCAATAACATCATCACTGAGCGCATTATCAGCAACCACGATTGCCAAACTGCTTTTCCCAGCAAAAGGACCGGGAAAATCAACGGCACTTACTGACATTGCCAAAACCAAACCCAAAACCAACAAATTCAATATTTTCATTTTATCCATCCTCCAAAATCTTGTTAATTTCTCGAAAGCAAGACAAATATAAATAATCTTGGCGGGAAGAAAAACCAAAAGAAGGATGAATTACTGCCCATTTTTTTAGAAAAGCCTGAAAAAATGCCCAATCACTTCCCCAAAAACCAGTCAGTAAGCCTTACTTTCACAAGCTTCCCAAGCCTTTCAACAGCAACAATATTCTTGCCTTCAAGGTCAGTGAGACAACGCGCAAGAGAAGTCCTGGCAAGACCAGTGCTGTGTCTAATCCTTGATTGAGAACACTCATTCTTGCTCTGCAACAAGAACTCAACAACAGAACGCTCCTTAGGCTTCAGTGTTTTCAAAATATCAAGGATTCTTGCGCTGTGAGACTCAGCTTTGACGACCTTCTCAAGACGCTTCTCTTTCTTCCAAAACTTATACGCAAGAACAATTAGTACAAAAACAACAAACAACAAGACCGGCAGCAAGTAATTACGCTGTTTAGGAAGATTAACAATCGTCTTATCAAGCTTGAGCTCAACATATGTTGTCTGATTGGACTGAATATCAACAAGCTCAAAACCGCCGCCATCACGGAAAGCAGCAAAAACACGGCAAGGACCAGAAGGAACATTACTCACAGAAAAAGTCCCGAACTTGTCAGCTGTAAAAGAGCCCTCCATACAATCAAACTTTATCTCAGCAAAACCAACAAGATTATCCAAGCCATCAAGAACAACCCCTTTCACAGTCGCGTTGCCAGCGCTAACCAAAGGAACCAGCAACAACAACAGCAAAATG
>CAYUHB010000207.1:0-2051 GCA_964444355.1 uncultured Methanosarcinales archaeon | reverse complement strand
ATTTGTGATGTTCCTAACTCAGGTTATATTTATCCTGGAGCGTGTTCTAATATGATGCTCGATTCTGTTGGTGCTGCTAGATTTGCTCATAATGCTGGGGGGCATTTGCAGGGTATTGGTGAGGCTGTTATTTTTCGATATTTTAATCTGCCTGATGCTTATATGCATCAGAAGACAAGAACTTTAAATTTGGTGTACAAAAAAGGAAAGAAATATTTTTCTGCTTTTGTTGAAGCGCCTGATGCGGAAATCAGTATGTGTCTTTTCAGAAACGGGGTTTCTTATAATAATAAGGACAAAAATCTTTTGTGTTCTGTTAAAGATGCCTTTATTTGTGATTTGCTAAGACTGGCCAAGAGAGCGCACAGAATTGTTCCTCTTAGAAATGAACGACGTGATTTACGGACTAGACAGACAAAAGGAAGTTCTGTTTATGGACGCGATAGTCATGCTATTGTCTTGTTTGGTCACCCTGAGATTTCTGAACTTAATGCCAGCATTATGTATAAGCATGACTGTTATGAGGGTTTCATTCATGAATTGACTTTGGATGAAGTTGCTGGCATTTTGGATGATAATTTGCATGTGGCTATCTTTCCTATGAGCCTTGGTGGGGGGCCTGGTGTAAAAGAAATGAAATTCAGAGACCTGGTGGCTAATGCAGGTTTGCATCATCCATACATCTCCTATGGGCAGTTTAACGGTTTGGGTCGCGCTCGCGCAGTTGCCAAAGTGAATTTTTCATAAGAAGTAATCACACGTAATACAATTTTCCAGTTTCTCTTTGTTCTCTGTCCAGTCTGCTTTCTGGTTTGTTGATGCGTGGTCTGTTGCTTTCTTTGTCTCTTCTCATTGTTATTTTCACGTCTGTTAGGAATTTGTTCATTCCGTCTTCCATTGAGTATGGTCCTTCTTCTCTGCCTTGTTTTGCTGGTTTGCCTTCGAACACTATGAGTTTGTCTGCCAGATAATCAATAAACAGTAAGTCATGGTCAACAATCAGTACGCTGACTCCTCTTTGTTCTGCAATATCTCTGATGACTTTGCTGAATGCTAATCTCTGTTCGATGTCTAAATACGCGCTTGGTTCGTCTAATAAATACAGGTCTGCTTGTTGCGACAAACATCTCGCGATAGCGACTCTTTGTAGTTCTCCTCCTGATAGTGTGTTGAGTGGTTTCATTAGCAGGTTATGAATCTCCAGTGGCTTGATTATTTGGTTATTATATTTCTCAACCGCATCTTTTAGTACTGTTATTGCTAATTCATCGCTTCCTGCTTCCAAATATTGTGGTTTGTATGATACGCGAATCTTCGTGTCAACTTCTCCTGAGTCCGGTGTTATTTCTCCTGCCAGTATTTTGACGAATGTTGTTTTTCCTATTCCGTTCTCTCCGAGTATTCCGATTATTTGGTTTCTGCCTATGTTTCCTTCTTTTGCTTTTAGCTGGAATGTTCCTAGTTTTTTCTCTATTGCTCCCCACGTTGTCAAAATGACTTTGCTTATTGGTTTTGGTGGTGGTTTTGCGAAGAATTGTATTTTGTGGTCTCTGAATCTCATGTTTTCGTCTTGTATGTATCCGTCTAGGTAGATGTTCATTCCTGTTCGTGTTGTTTTTGGCAGGCTGACAATGCCATATGCTCCTTCTTTTCCGTACATTATGTGCAGTAGGTCTGTCATGTAATCAAGAATTATCAAATCGTGTTCTACTACGAGCACTGCTGTCTTTTCGTCTGCTAGTGATTTGATGAACTGGCTTACTCTGATTCTTTGTTTGATGTCAAGGTATGAGGCTGGTTCGTCAAAGATGTAGAAGTTTGCTTTTCTCAGGACAGTGGCGGCGATTGCCACTCTTTGCAGTTCTCCTCCTGATACTTGTGTGACGTCTCTGTCCAGAATATCTCTTAACTGCAGTGCGTCTACGATTTCGTCAAACTTTTTTCGTTCATCGACTTTTTTTAGTAGTTCTCCTACTTTTCCTTTTGTTGTTTGTGCGATTAGTTCTACGTGTTGTGGTTTGTATGCGACTTTTATTTTTCCGTCTCTTACC
>CAYUHB010000206.1:0-2058 GCA_964444355.1 uncultured Methanosarcinales archaeon | reverse complement strand
GCACTAGTTTCTTTCCTTTGACGCACAGCCTGCATCCTTTGGCTAAATCGCCTGTGCAGTATGAGTGCCATTTTGTTTTTTTGATGTTCATTTGTGTTTCTCTTTCTTCAGCCTGAAATAAATCCATATTATTGGAAGTATTATGAATGCAGATGCAAACATTGTTTTCTTTGCCCCGATTGTATCCATTAGCGGGCCTGCGATGAGTGATGAGATTATCCCGCCAAGGGCCATCACCATTGACTGTAGGGATGTTACAGTTGCCCTGATTTTAGTTGGTATGTTCTCTTGGATGTATGGTTGTAATATTGGATTTGAGAAGAGGTCTAAGTTCCATAAGAGTATTGTGTATATCACTCCTGCAATCGGTCCTGCAAGGAATATTATGCTTGCTATTATTATGAAATCAAGAACAAAGGTCCATCTGAGTATCTTAAGGTGGTTTTTGTATCTTGATACAACCATTTTGGCGGCGAATGGAATTGCTATTCCTGTGATTCCTGCAACGCTCCTTATCCAGCCCATATCTTTCATTTTTAATCCGAACTCAATGAGCAATGGCTGGTAAATAAAACCCCAGATTCCAATGAAAAGGCCTACCAGAAATATTGAGATGAATATGTTAGACAAGACCGGGTTTTTTTTCACGTAAGATATGCTTTTCTTTGAATACTTGAATACCTCTAGCAGTTGCAAATGTATTTTTTTCTTTTTGCGCTTGAAGTCTTCTTTCGTAAATAACAAGAGGAGCAATATTGCAAAGATGATTCCAGCTGCCTCGATGAACCATACGAGGTCAGAGCCCAAAAATGCGTGCTGAGCAAAAAAGTAAATCTTGTCTGACTGGAATACTAATAATATGCCTGTCAGGAAAATACCTCCAAGAAGTGCTGCTGCTTCTGATATGCTGTAGATTTTTACATAAAAGTCCTGAATCAGTTCTTTTTTGTTATTTTTTCTGAGATAATCAATTACCCACGCGTCATACGCTCCTGATATGAAGGTGATTGCCATTCCGTATAGCGTGAATAGGAGCACTAAAACAGCAAAGGATTTGATAAAAGGCACTAAAAGTATAAATCCTGCCGACAGTATAAATCCTGTGAGGACGCTTGTTTTTCTTCCAAATATGTCTGCGATAGCCCCTGTCGGAACCTCGAAAAAGAAATTTGCGGCAATAAGACACGCCATTGCTATTCCTATCTCTGTATATGTGAATCCTTTTTGTGCCAGATAAACAGTCCAGATGAGTGAGCCGATTGCAAATACGTTTGAAATAAAGTGAGCTAGATAAAACGGCCAGAGCAGTTTAAGCTCCTCGCGCCATTTTGTTTTCTGTATTCTCATATGGTGAGGGGATAAGTGCCTGTTTTTAAATCCTTCTTTTCATAACTATTAAGTGGTAAAAATAGAAACATTTAAAAAGGGGAAATGCATACCTTTCGTCGTGGGAGTATGAAAGAATATCTTAATCCTAAGGAGAGTCTGGAGGGCAAGGCAAAGGATGCTTTGGAAGCTGAAGCATTATGGGATGCCAAATGTTTGGAAGACTTTTCCATTATGAACGTCATGCACAGTTCTTCTCTTTTGAATGCCCTTGACAACAGTTATGTTGCGCTTGCTGTTTTTACTCGTTTCAGGCGCAAACTTGACGATGTTGAAACTTTGAAGGATGTTAAGATTTTCTATAAGAACTTTAAAAAAGCCATTGCTGAAAAGGAGTATTTGTCTGGTGAGGGCATTCTTCGTTTTGCAAGAACTGCTTATGTTGTCTGGTCTTCTTTTGTCAATGACCGAAAAATTGCTTATTCTCCCGAAGAAATGAAGGAGCTTGGTCTTGATGATGACAGGCTTAAGCAGCAGATTTTTTATAACGTTACTCCTTCTGTGATGGGCGTTAACAGCAAGGTTTTTGACGGCTCAATCCGTCCCATGCTTGCCAGTTTTAATCTTCGTGAAAAAATTGTTTTTGATAAAGAAGAATCTCTTGTCAAGCTTATTGAAAAGTTGACTCTTCAATAGGGGTTCCGATTAATCCTATTCTTTTTGCTGGCTTCA
>CAYUHB010000205.1:0-2062 GCA_964444355.1 uncultured Methanosarcinales archaeon | reverse complement strand
AAGGGTGAAAAAATGGAATTTCTCCTCGGAAACGCGGAACCAATAAACCAGGAAGTAGAAGAACTTTCAAAAGTCCTGATAGCAAGATTCGGGCTTTCGCCAAGAAAAAAGGACGGCAACGCACAGCTTCACAAAACGCTTCTGCAACTGTACGAGCGCAAGAAAGAAGCAAACAGGGAAAAGAAGCCAGAACTGGCAGTGCTGCCCGTCGAAGAAATGGCGCTCTACGCAGGCATCAAAAGGCAGACCATGTACGACTACCTGCGAAGATGGCTGGACCTGCAAATCCTGAAGAAAACAAGCTTTGTCTCGGGAGGAAAAGTCATCATGGGCTACGAGCTGAACGGCAACAACCTCGAAGGGGCATTCAGAAAAGCGGAATCGACGCTGAAAGGACACCTGGAAGCAAGCTTCAGGATAATCGAACAACTGCAAAACGAGATAAAAAAAGAAAAATTAAGGTCTAGCGGACCCACGCAAGAAGAGAATTCAAGCCAATAACGTTCTGCTTTGACTGAAGCAACCGGAAATCAGGATCAAGCTTCAAGAAAACAGTTGTTCCGTCAAGCTTTTTCACGACCGGAACACCCTTCTGAATCATGCGCGTAATGTGATCCATAACAACAGACTTTGACATCGGCAAATCCTTAGCAATCTGGTCATAGGACGCGTACGGCTGAGACTCAGTCAGCAGGTAAAGGGTCTGGAAGACCTCTTTTTCCCTGCCAGATAAAGGCTGAATTTCAAAGCTTTTCTCGACTTTAGAACCCTTCACAAGCAACGTAAGCTCATCAACGCGCTCA
Source organism: uncultured Methanosarcinales archaeon (assembly GCA_964444355.1). Taxonomy (GTDB): domain Archaea; phylum Nanobdellota; class Nanobdellia; order Woesearchaeales; family ARS49; genus CABMGU01. The sequence continues at coordinate 1,259 of CAYUHB010000205.1, read as the reverse complement.
GCAAGCTTGTCCAGCCTCCTGTTTACCTCGTTAAGAAACTCAGTCGTAGCTGAGAGTTCATCGGTGTTCTCATTGATGGCCATCCTATGGTCATCCAGCTCCTCACGCATGCACTCAAGCACACTGGAGCATTCCTGGCGAAACACAACACCATCACTCGACAGCAATAGTTCCTGCTTGTCGCGAATTTCAACCACCCCATTTAGTCGAATGAGTTTTTTGGAAAGGGAAGGGGTTTAAATGTTTTTTGGTAAGGAAAAAAATTCAGATTTCCGCCTAAAATGCCGCTCTGCCTCGACGAGTAGAGGTGATTTTCTTCTCCCCTCGCAAGCGTGGGGAGAGAAAATCAGTCGTAGACCAGAGCGGCGGAATTAGAACCAAGATTTTTCAATGCTCAATGTGCGTGGGAGAGGCAACGTAGACAGTGTGCTTGCCGTCGCTAACAACGTGCAAGGACTGCTCGGATTCCATCTCTTCCAAAATACGGTAAAAACTTGATTTCGAGCAAAGACCCTGCTCGTCCACAACCATCTCGCGCAACTGCAAAGCGCCAACACGGCCATACTTGTGAACAAGACCCAGGACGAGGTTTTTGATGTAGTCCTTGCTATTCCTGGCAAGCTTGCGCATCAGCTTCTCTCTCAAAGCAGTGGCTGGCTGTTTCTCAGAGCTGTCGCTAGGTGACTGGTACTCCAAAGGGCGTACTGCAAGAGGAGATTTCTCCCTCCTCATCTCCAACAGCTCAATCTTCTGCTCAATATGCCTGATACGCTGCAAAATCGGATCAAAATTGTAGAACTGCTCGACGAGCTGCTTGATCTCGCTTGGCGTTTTAGGCAAATGCTGAACAGTCACCTTAAGCTCGTTCAAGGCAAACTTCTGCTCCTCGGCGAGACGCTTCAAGGCGTTGTTCTGCTCGGTAAGCTGCTGGTTCTGCTGGTGCAGGTAGCTAACCCACTGATACAGGGAGTCAGTATCCTGCTTCACCTTAACGAAGGACTGCGAGACGGACTTATCCATCTCAGCCAACCTCTTTGTACCGAATAAATCAAACATAAATGGTGAAAATGATGTTTTATTTAAATATTTTATCATTCCGGAGTCTTGGGACGGTCCCAGAAATGGGACTGGGACCGGGAATATTTTGGGACAGTCCCAGGACTGATTTATCGACGATAAAAACACTGGACTGGGACAGTCTCGGGACGGTCTCGGGATAGTCTCAGGACGGTCCCAATACGGTCTCAGGAATGAACTGG
>CAYUHB010000204.1:0-2125 GCA_964444355.1 uncultured Methanosarcinales archaeon | reverse complement strand
GCACGTTAACAAGGCTGAGATGACGCGTCCTTTCAAGCACGTTATCATTAAAGGCAATAAAGTGACTCTTATCGACTTCGAGCGCGCGAGAAAGGTTGAGGAAGCTCATAATGTCACCCAGTTCTGTGAGTTTGTCTGCAATAATTTCTTTAAGAAGAAAAAGAAGGAGTGGATTGAGCTTGCAAGGAATTACAGCAGGAATCCTTCAAAGCAGAGTTTGCAGAGGATTTTGGTGAAATTATGAAGTTTGCAGATAAAGTGTATGCTTTGTGCAAGAAGATTCCTAAAGGCAGAATCTCTACTTACAAAGCAATCGGCAATGCTTTGGGCGGTTATGGTCAGGTCTATCGTGCTGTTGGTGTTGCTTTGAACAGGAATCCTCACGCCCCTGTTGTGCCTTGTCATCGTGTCGTTCTTTCTACTGGTTTCGTCGGTGGTTTTGCTCACGGTACTAGGAAAAAGATTGCGATGTTAAGAGCTGAAGGAATCAGGATAGAGAATGGAAAGATTAAAGAATTTGATAGGGTATTCTTTTCTTTATGATTCGTTGTTCGCTGATTATATTGTGAAGGATGCTCAAGATTTATCGTAGGATTGCAAATGTTGGTTAATTCGCGTTTAAGTTATTATTGTTGTGTTTAAACACAACTTTTAAAAAAAGCAGTGCTTTTTTGTTGTGTTATGCCTAATAAAATAGTTCATTGTGCAATTAGTCGACAAAGAACTGGTAAAGAATATTCTGAACTACACGATTTTATTGACGAATGGAGAGGTATTAATCATCGGGTGCATAATCACGCTTTTACAGTGCAGCTTAAACAACAAATTTTTGACAAGTTTGGAGGTCAGGAAGCCGTTGAAGAATGGCTTTATCATGTTGCTCTGGATAGTCTTGATACTTTATCAACACGTGAAAAACTGCCATGCACATATCATTTCAGGTTTCGGAAAGATGGCTATATTGAGTGTTCTGTTGAGCGTCCTTCTTTTTTTGACTTTATAACTGGGCTTTTCAAAAAATAATTTTTTGGGTTGCCTGTTCTTTAAATACTCTTGACAACATCAATTCTTATTGAGCTTCGGCTCGGGGGTACAAGAAAAAAGGCCGCGTTGTTAAAATCTGAGGGTGTTAAGATAGAGAATGGAAAGATTAAAGAATTTGATAAGGTGTTCTTCCCAATAAAAATCACTACTTCAAAGTGATTAAAAACAAAAGATTTAAATAGCGTTCGAGCATAACCAGAAGTATGGTAGAATGTTTTTCCGCAACGGATTTGCAGGAAATAATGCGCCACGCTCACAATCTGATAACTCGCGGTTATTTTACCGGGTTCAATATCGTTCGCTCACCGAAATCTATGCCTTCTGCTGCGATTATGCTGCATTTTTTGCACGACGCTCAGGACCAGATCGATTACGTAACGAGAAATTCAGGTCTTGTTGATTTTCAGGTTTTGCCGAGAGAAACTGCCTATTTGTTTGACCTTGTTTATGAAAAGAAAAAAGACTTTGAAAAAGAATATGAAACTGCGGTTTTCATAGGAATTGATGGTTCTCAGATTCCTTTGTCAGAAGTTAGAAATCAGAAAACTGCGCCTCTCGTAGTCTCAAATGAGTTGGATTTAATGGCGCCTTTAGACGTTCAAACATTGGAGCAAATTGTGATGAATCTTGAATCTGCAAATAAGTCAGGTCCGCAGCCTTGGATTCATCCGGTTATCATTGTTAAGTCAATATCTCCTCTTGACAGGATTCCAGGGTTTGTTGACAAGGTCAAATACGTGTGCGTCTCCAAGAATAATGAGGAAGCATATGCGCTGGTTGAAGATGACAAGTGTTTGTTATTGCAGAAATATGTTGATAAATTTGTTTGTGTTCAGGATTTGGGAAAGACAAGAAGTAATATTGTTGTTTTTCATCCTTCGCAGATAAATCAGAGATTTTTCGAGTATATGCTTGCTAATGCACGCACGTTTCTTCCAGCGCAATAGCTTCAAGATCTTCTCTTGATAATACATTGGTCAGCCAGGGATGTCCGCCTCTTATTCCTCTTTCGTGCAGCGCTCTGAGCGGCGTTCCTTCTTGACCGTGTGGACGATATTCATATCTTACCTCTGGAACAACG
>CAYUHB010000203.1:0-2130 GCA_964444355.1 uncultured Methanosarcinales archaeon | reverse complement strand
GCTTTTGAAATAACCAGCCAGCAGGCAGCTGATTCTTTTAAGAATTATTTTGAATGGTTCTGGAAGCAGAGTAAACCAAGTAAAAAACATTATATATATAGCTAAGGTACGGAAAAAAAACATATATGAAACTAATCCTAGTCAGACACGGAGAAACAGAAGAAAACGTCAAAAAGATATGCCAGGGACAAAAAATAGGGGGCACCCTGACAAAAGAAGGCAAAGAACAAGCAAAAAAACTAGCACTAAGACTAAAAGATGAAAAAATAGACAAAATATACGTCAGCGATTTGAAAAGAGCAAAAGACACAGCACAAGAAATCACCAAATACCACCCGAAAACAGAAATAACATACACTCCAGAACTAAGAGAAAGAAACTGGGGCACATACGAAGGAAAAACAAGAGAAGAAATGAACAAAGCACTGGAAAAAACAGACACTGATGATATAAATTTCAGGCCGGAAAAAGGAGAAACAAGAAAAGAAGCAATACAAAGAGTGATGAAATTCATAAATAAACTGATACAAACAGAACACAATAAAACAATACTATTAGTAACGCACGGCGGGCCAATATTATACCTGATAATGCACCTATTCCAAAAGAAATGGGAAGACCACGAACAATACCAGCATCACAACTGCGCACTAACCATACTGGAAATCAACGAAAAAGAAAAGAAAATACTAACATTCAACTGCTGCAAGCACCTTAACTAAATATAGCAAAAATCCAGCCGAAAATCTTCCTGAAAAAGTTTGCAATACTGGAAGTCGCCTGAATAGCAGCACCATCACTAAAGTTAGTAGAAGTCAGGTTAACCTCTGGCAAAGGAACAGTCTTATACTTATCATCAATCTCCTTAGAAACATTATCCTTAACTTCTTCCTTGGAAGCGCTCTGCTTCAAAGCCTCAATCTCAGCCGTAGTCAATACCTTGACGCACTTGCAGGAAGAACAAACAAAATCAGAAGCGCAATCAGTATCATTCTCGCAATCCTCACTAGGATGCTTATATCTATCACCGCAAACAGCAGGCTGGCTCTCAAGATTCTTCAAAGCAGCAGCAGCAATCTTGCAGGTGCAATCAGCCTGACAAGTACCAGACTCAGCCACGCTTTGGCCAAAACAAACACTATTAGGAGGGTCACACTGCTCACCCTTAGCCTTCTCAACACGCTTGTCACCACAAGTAGAAGCAATGGTTGTTTGAGTAGTATTAGTGGTGTTTGTACCAGAAGTTGAACTGGTGGCGCCAACACACTCGCCATCAACACAGCCTGAAAAACCAAGCGAAATGCAATCATAAACCTCAGACTCACGCTTGTCCTGACGGCAGAAATACTCCTTCAACCACTTGCTCGCATTAACAGAAACGCCTTCCTTGCTGGTCAAACAAACATCAACCTGAGTAGTAATGCCATACTTGACCTCGCCCTTAGTCTTCAAAGCAGCATCAGTACGATGAGTGCCGCCATTATCAGTATCAGAACACAAGCTTTCATTAGCCGCAAGGACTGCAGTAGAAAGAACAACCAAAGCCGCAATAATAATCCATCCGCGCATACCACCCCTGCAATCTCGGATATATATAAAGATTTTGGGCAAACTTTAAATACACTCCAAAACATAGTGAAACAACATGAAACAAGTCTGGGTGGCGCTTCTAATACTGCCAATAGTACTGGCAACAAGCATTGAAACAAGTGAAACAACCTTGGACGTTGAAAAAAACAACATCGCAGTATACACCTCAATGATGCTAACACCGCAAAAAGACATAGGCAACCTCACATTCATTCTCGCACAAAACGCAGAAAACATAGAAGTAACAATAGACGGAGAAAAAAGAGACTGCACACTAGTAAAAGAATTCGCCAGATGCGGAAGCATGACAAACGGAACACACACAGCAAACATAAGCTATGAAACAAGCTATCCAATAGCAGAATCAGGAGAAAACACACTAATAAGATACACAGACCGACTGCCGTACCCGGCAGAAAAACAGCAGGTATCCATAAAACTCCCACTCGGCTACATAGTGCCAAGAGAAAAAGACAAAGACGAAGACTTCTACGTAAACCCAAAAACAACAGACACGTACTCTGACGGGCAAAGAGTAAT
>CAYUHB010000202.1:0-2131 GCA_964444355.1 uncultured Methanosarcinales archaeon | reverse complement strand
AATGCAGCATCACATATCATTTCAGCAAGATTTCCGGAATCTTTCTGCCTGTTCCTCATATTCTCCCATTTGATTGGAAGAAGCAGCTCCTTATTCCCCTCATTCGCATTCAAAAGCAAATCCAATTCAAGAGTATTTGAGCGGTCAGCATTTTCCAAAAGTTTCAGCCTTGCCTGATACTCCTTTTCAAGCTCTGCCACGTTTTTCTGCAATGATGCACGAAGCAAATCATTTCCGCCATCACAGAAGCTCCTCAATGAATCAAGCGCTGACTTGACATCATCAATCGAATTAGTGCTGACTGCAGATCTTCCCATAAGCAGGGGGTTAACAGCATTAAAATACGAAAGCAATTCACTTACCTGCCTGCCCTGAAATTCCTTATAACATCCAACAAGCCTTTCTGAAAGATTCATTTTCTCACCCTCAAAGCTTCTCTTAAAAACGGAGTAACAAGAACAGGCTCAGAACGACCTTTGTTGAAGTGCTTAACAGCAGACCTGATTTTTGCTTCTTCACGGGAAACCAAAGCATCCAAAACCCGGTCATCTGTAATGAAAGCCTTCACAACAGGAACTTTCTTAGGAATGTCAAGAGAATAACCAGCTTGTTCAGGTGCATAACCTGCACCACTTTTGCCACCATAGCTTATACTATATCTTGCAATAATAAGACCAGACTCTCCCATACGCATAACTTTTTTTTCAGCGGGAATGAAATGAAGAGAAAAAATAGTGAAAAGATCTGTTTCTCTACTATCTAAAGTTGTCGTTATGCCATTGCCCCCTGCAATACAAAGATGAGCCAGCGTTGGATGATCAAGAGTATGATTTTCAGCAGTTTCAAGCAGGACCACGTGCTTAGGCGTTTCAAACTGCTTTATGCCCTTGAAATTGTTCGGGTCGTAACCTTCATCCTTCAGTGCCTTCACGTATCTATCATAATTCTGACAAGAGCGACATGCTTTTTGGTCATAATCGTTTGTCAAATCAGGCGTTAAAACCGCCACGTAAACTTTCTGTTTTCCATTATCGCTCATTTTAGTTCAACCCCCAATCTCTCTGCAAGAGGCGCCCATTTCTCCATCTCTGACGGCGAACATTCAGGACTGCATTCAATCCTTGCCAGCTCAGACCAAAATTTCTTGTAAGCAGACAAAATCTCCGAAGAAAAATGCTCAAGAACCTGCTTTGGCACGCCACCATACTCTGCTGAAAAATGATCCAATACCAATTCCAATAAACCAGGCCTCCAAACATGTGCAGAACCGCCGCCAAGAACCTGTTTCACCGGCAGACCATCAAGAATTTCCCGATATTGCTCCTGACCAGGCTTTGCAGCTGCATAAATAATCCCGTCCTTATCTCCAACGCATAAGAGATACTTATGCATGCGCCGAGGCCTAGTATCCATAACAAACTCAAGCTGAGCCATACTTCGCCTCCACTGCAGCTTCAACCTGGTGAGCGTAATCCCAGAACTCTCTTGCATAGTGCTTTGTAGAACAGCCCTTTCCGTTATGGTCCTCTATCTGAGTTCTTCCATTGCCTCTTGCAACAATCCTCAGAGCTGCCTTGAATTCCTCAACCCTCTCCAAGAACTTCCTGCCAGACTCCCTCAATTTGATTGAGTACCTGTTCACACAATTACTGATAGTCAAAGAATTAGGCTTGTACTTGTAACCGCTGACAGGACCAACAATCTCCTGAATAGCATTAGCTGCATCAAGAGGCGTTATATCCCCTGCCGTGAAATCTTCAAATTTCCCCTGCACTACGTCGTCGATAGTCATTTTTGTAACCTCTAGAGACTATAATTACCGAGAATAAATATATACTTTTCACATATAGTATATATACTTCCTTATACTCTTATATCTATAGCCTGCAGAATACAAATATAAGAAAAAAACAGCTCTGCTGGACCAGAGCTAAAAAAAATCAGCCGAAGATTCTTCGCTTCAGCCTTTTCTGGAATTTATCCACCAATACATTGTACTTGAACTGGTTTCGGACATCTTCCACCTTTTGCCTGTCAAAGCCTTCAGGTATGATTGAAGTAAGCTGTTGGTAGACTCCTATGCGCTCCTCAATCAAATCCCTGTTCTGCACATTTCCTGCTTTTGCAAGCT
>CAYUHB010000201.1:0-2131 GCA_964444355.1 uncultured Methanosarcinales archaeon | reverse complement strand
CGTCTTTGGTTTTGTACAAGTATGGCTGGGAGACTGAGGCTGGTGCTCAGGCTGTTTTTGCAGCAACTTCAATTATATTTTTTGTTTTTTCTCTTGTGATGTTTTTTGGGGTTAAAGAGCCTCCGAGCCATAAGCATACTTCCATCTTGAAGAGTATTGGGGCTGTTTGGAAAACTTTGGCTCATATCTCGAAGTTCCGGTCTTTTTTCTTGTTCTTGCTTGCCATGTTTTGTTTTTCCAATGCGATTAATGCTGCTATTGTTTTTCTTTTCTTGTTTGCTAAACAGCAGATTAATCTTTCAATTCAGTCTTTTTTTGTAGTTTATGTTTTGCAGTCTTTGGGTGCTGTTGTCGGCAGTTATTTGTCCGGCAGGTGGGTTGATAAGTATGGCTCAAAGACGGTTCTTGTTGGTGCTGGTTTTGCCTGGATTGGCGTTATTGTGCTTTTGCTGTTCGTGTCAAATTTGACCATGTTCATTATTGCGGGCATGCTGGGCGGTGCTGCTCTTGGCGCTGTTTGGACTGCTCAGCGTCCAAAGCTTGTCGAGCTGGTTTCAAAAGCGAAGGTTGGGCAGTTCTTTGGATTTTTGGAGCTTACTGACAAGTTCTCGGGTATTATCGGTCCTGTTGTTTTTGGCGCTTTGGTTACTTTTGTTAATTATACTGCTGCATTGCTGTCTTTGATCGTGTTTTTTGCTGCAGGCTTGTTATTGCTAAGGGGTGTTAGGAAATGATGGTTGATGAAGCGTTGTCCAAGTTGAATATTCCTGTTGCGAAGTTTGAGGTTTCTGATTCTTTGAAAAATGTTGAGCGTGCTGCCAAAAGTTTTGGTTTTCCTGTTGTTCTGAAGCTTGTTTCTCCTGAGGTTGTTCATAAGACTGAGTTTGGCGGTGTGAAGATTGTTCATGATCTTGCTGAGCTTCGGGAGACTGCGTCCACATTCTTGGCGAGGGGCAAAGTCCTGGTTATGGAGCATTGTTCTGGTGTTGAGATGTTTCTCGGCATTAAGAATGATGCCACGTTTGGTCACGTTCTTTTGGCAGGTGTTGGCGGTATTTTTGTTGAGGTTTACAAGGATGTTGCGTTCAGGGTTTGTCCTGTTAATGCAAGGGATGCTGAGCTTATGCTTGCTGAATTGCGCGGAAAGGCTTTATTGCAGGGTGTTCGCGGTCAGAAGCCTGTTAATATGAAGGCTTTGATTGATGCGATGGTTAAATTGTCCAGGCTGCCTGAGAAGTTTCCTGATCTTGAAGAGCTTGATGTTAATCCCTTGTTCGTGAATGAATTGGGTGCTAAGGCTGCTGATGCAAGGTTTGTGATAAAAGGTTAGTTTTTTATAGGGCTGCTTTTCTCCCAGTTTTATGACTGAAACTGCTGTAAGACCTGTAATCTTTGCTTTTTCGCTTAATCATGATTTGGAGAATGGAAGATTTATCCAGCACAAGCTTTTTTTGAAGCCAAGACGGGATTACGGCATTGAACCTTCTAATGTTGGTCATAGAAAAGATTTGGGCGTTATTGCTTTTTCAGAATGCCGGGATCCTTGGTTGATGGATAGCAAAGAGCTTTGGTTCCAAGGCAGGCCTTCGCTTTCTTCTTACAGGTCTAATGTTGAACGCGTTTGGAAAGCGCTTTATTCATTTTTTAGGGAACAGGAGCGTTTGGCCATGCGAAGACCTCTTTGGTTTGAAAATCCAGGGGATTATTGCCCTGCAAGTATTAGCGGTATTGGTTATTTTTGCAGGTTTAAGGCAAGAGAAGGTTCTGAGCTGGTTGCTTGCCTTCCTGACATTGATGAACTTCACAGCGATATGCTTGATTTGAAGTCTTATGCTAAGATGTTTGGGAATCACAGAACGTCTTCGGCATAGTTATATTTCCGCATTTGCATTCTTTTTCATCGCAGTCGCATAACTCGTTGTTTGCATAGCAGTTTAGTGCTGCACTGCCTGTTAATCCTCTTATTTCCGGCTGTGTGAATATGGTCACTCCGATGAGGATGCCCAAACAGAGTGCTGCAAGCAGAATTGTGTATCTCATTTCTAAACTGATTTTTTGTTTGTTGATAAATATTTTGTTGATTCATCACAATAAAGCTTAAATACTACTTTTATTTGGTTAGTGATAAGAA
>CAYUHB010000200.1:0-2134 GCA_964444355.1 uncultured Methanosarcinales archaeon | reverse complement strand
ACGAAGACTTCATGAAATCAGGAATGCCGGCAGCAAAAGCCAAAAAAAGAGCGCGAGAAGCAACAAAAGGAGTCATAGAAAGCATCAAATGGCTCGATGAAGTAGACACAGTATTAGTAGTCCTTGACGGCACACAAGACCCATACTCGCAAGTAAACGTGACAATAATAGGGAACTTACAGGCAAGAAACATACCAGTACTGATCTGCGCAAACAAAGCAGACCTCAAAAAATGCAAAGTCAAGAAAGTACAATCAGCATTCCCACAATACGAAGTGCTGGGAATAAGCGCAAAATACGGAAAAAACATAGAAAAACTATACGAAAAACTGTTCGAACTGGCAAAATAAAATGGTAACAATACAATTCGTACCCTACACAGACATAGAAAACCTGAGCGGACTCGGAAGAATACGAAAACTGCTCAACATAGCAAAAACAAACAAAATAGTCCTGCTGCAAGGCAGACTAAGAAAAGAAGAAGAAGTAGAACTCATCAAAACAACAATGGAAGAAATAGACAAAAAATTCAAAGGAATAGAACTGGCAGTAATCAACCCATCGCAGACAGCAAAAGACGACCTGCAAAAATTCAAATACGGATTTCTGAACATGTTCTTCGGAGAAACACAAGGACTCACAATAATAGGACCATCAAGCATAGTAAAAAACATCAAAAAAGACCCAAACAAAATAGAACTTCTCACAAAAGAGGTCAAACGCTAAGATGCCGCACCAGTGCGTCAGGTGCAGCATAATGTATGCAGACGGCGCACAAGAAATACTAAAAGGATGCCCATGCGGAGCAAGACTCTTCTTCTTCATACGGCAGGAAAAACTTGAACAATCACAAAAAGAGCTCCCAACAGAACTGCCGGCAGAACAAAAAAAACAAATAGAACAAGACGTACTAAACTTAGTAGGCTGCAAAGAAGACACGCCAGTCATATTAGACTTTGAAAGCATACGCGTAGTACAACCAGGCAAATACGAGTTAGATTTGGTAAAACTGTTCAACAAATCACCCCTGATATTCAAGCTGGAAGAGGGCAAATACGTGATAGATGTAGCTGAGAGCTTCCAACGCCTTAGAAAAAAGTGATTCTGTTTTGAAGATTTGCAGCAATATACGAATTAGACACTCCTCACGATGTCCTCCGAACATCCGTTCAGTCGGACTCGTTCGTCGAAATGATAAACCCTTATTTCCTGCTCTTCTCCAGCTTTTTCCTCTTTTCAGGACCAGAAAGATAATCTTTTTCTAGCTTCTTCACATTTTTATCTTCAGTTAATAATCTCATCTGCTGTATTGCCACTTTGTTTAATTTAATTAATCTAACATTTTGCGGCAAACCGTCATTGATAAATACAGCATTAAGATTTTCAAGATTTGAAAGACATACTAATTGAGAAACATTTGCATAATCCCGAATATTGCCGCTTTTATCTTCATTGTTGTCCCGCCATTCTTTGGCCGCTATCCCAAATAAGGCGACATTCAAAACATCAGCTTCACTGGCATAAATCTGGTTTATCTGTTCTTTTGTAAGCTCTTTGGGAATGAGATTCTCTTTTATTGCATCAGTATGAATTCTATAGTTTATTTTGGCAAGATTTCTCCTGATGTCCCAACCTAATTGTTTTTGTTCAGATTCTTTTAACCGTTGGAACTCTTTTATTAAGTAAAGTTTGAATTCAACTGAAATCCAAGAAGCAAATTCAAATGCAATGTCTTTATGCGCATACGTTCCTCCATATCTTCCGGGTTTAGAAACTATCCCTGCCGCATTAGTCTTTTCAATCCATTGTTTGGCGGTAAGAATAAAACTGTTAAGACCTGCTTTTTTTCTAAACCCATCGAATTCGATGGGATTAAAATTTGGGTTGTTCAAATGCTCCCAAATGCCTAAAAATTCTATTGTATTGCGGTTTCTGAGCCAGTTCTGAATAATATAATCTGTCCTTTCTTCGTCTTTATACCTTGCAATATCAGTAAGGCAAATGTAATTTTCATCATTTTGTCTGTAAAAGGTTATTTCCTTGTTTAAAACATTAATTTTTTCCATTTTCAGCCCTTTTTAATCCTGCTTTGCTTCTAATTATGGCATATTCGCCATATTAAAAAGATTGGATA
>CAYUHB010000199.1:0-2145 GCA_964444355.1 uncultured Methanosarcinales archaeon | reverse complement strand
AGCACAAAGAGATTTATTATTTTAAGGAACAGAACGAGTGTGATTTTATCGTGAGGCAGCGGGAAGGCATGCAGGCTATTCAGGTTTGTTACGAGCTGACTGAAGAAAATAAGCAGCGTGAACTTGACGGTTTGCAGGAAGCAATGAAAAAACTCAAAATAAAAAATGGTCTTTTGCTTACGTACAACCAGGAAGATATTATGGGAAACATTAAAGTCATGCCTGTTTGGAAGTGGATGTTATTATGAAGAATTATCTTTATAGCGTCGGGTATCATACGTTTGAAGAGAGTGATTGGAAGAGCGACCGTGATGTGTTGCTCAATAAGCTTACCGCTGCGATTAAAAAAACTCGGCAGAAAAAAAGCAATTGATGCTTTTTCTTATCATTTGATAATAGAGGACTTTGAATAACCTATATTTTAGTCAAAGTCCTCTAAGAGAATACTTGAAAATTTTGAGATTTTCAAGTTCCCAAAAATGCAGTGGCATTTTTTAGGATTTGACAATATTAATGGTTAATCAAAATTCTCAATAAATAATATCATTTTTCCGATGTCGGCGTGAAGAAGACGAAATGCAGTTGAACTAGTGCTGCTAGGAAGAGGATTTCAAGGAGTGCTGTTAGTAACAGGTATTTCTTGTTGCGGATGAGTGTTTTCCAGGCTTTTCGCAGGTTTAGTATCATTTTTTTATCTTGGCTCATTTATCAATAACCATTTCCATAGAGGGATGTATTTTAGTTTTTTATGCTTTACTGTTTCTTCTGCCTCATAATCCCAGGTTATAATTGTAAGTTTGTCGCATCTTAATGCTTTGCTCGCCTTTAATAGCGGACTGGTTTCTCTTTCTTTTATGTCATTTTTACTTGACGCATGTGTGACTTGTATAAGTTCTTTTATTGATTTGCCTGTTTTTATTACAAAATCGACTTCATTTTGCTGATGGTCTTTCCAGTAATGCACTTTTGTTGAAATATCTCTTCTTCTTTGGAGTTCAACAGCCACGCAGTTTTCTATCAGCCGGCCAATATTGTCTGAGAATTGGAAGCCTATGGAATTTACTAGACCCGTATCTATGGTATAAAACTTTTTAGGCGCTATGAATTGCTGTTTTAGTTTGTAATCAAACCGTTCAACCCTGAATATCAGAAAGGAATTTTCCAGATAGCTTATCCAATTGGATATTGTGGAAACGTGTTTTATCCCGAATATATTTGCTAATTTGCTGTATGTTGCTTCCTGAGAAGAGTTTGTTATTATGTAGTTGGTTAGATTTTTCAGCGCTTCTATTTTTGTTATTTTGTATCTCAGCAATATGTCCTTTGTCAGTATGTCCTCGTAAATTCTGGAAATTATGGCTTTGCCGAATTTATATGCTTCTGGAAAACCGCCCATCTGCAGGTATTCTTTGAGATGGTTCATAATTTCTGCTTTTTCTTGGGTCGTGTAGGCCTTGCTTTCTTTGAAATGCTTTTTTAAAAGATGCTCACTAAAAGAAAACGGGAATAATTCTATGTCAATATACCTGCCTGTCAGATATGTTGAAAGCTCGCCTGCCAAAAGCCTTGAGTTGCTTCCAGTTAATATCACTCTTTTTGTCCTTCTTAACCTGTTGACGAATAATTCCCAATTCTTGATGTTCTGGACCTCGTCCAATATGATATAATCCAGCTCGCCGTACAGTTCGTAGAAGGAAGTAAGTATTTTGTCGAAATCGTCGCTTTTTATCGCAATAAGGCGTTCATCATCAAAGTTGATATACCCGGACTTGCTGTCTTTTGCCAGGAGGTAGGAAAAAATAGACTTCCCGCACCGCCTTATGCCCAGCACGGCTAAAATATTAGGGTATTTCAGGGCTTTTTTGGCTTCCTCTAACTTTTCTCTTTTGATGATATCTTCTTCCTGTTCAATCTTTTCAAGCTCTTCTCTTTGCTCCTTGATTATGCTTTTGAAATCAACCACGTAGTATGCAATGTGCTGCTTGTTTATAAAGCTTTCTATTTGGACTATAAAGCTTTTAGTAAAAGCTTTCTAATAACAACATGATACTTTACTTTTTCTTATCATTTGATGATAAAGAATATCATTTTTCCACTGTCGGCGTGAAGAAAACGAAATGCAGTTGAACTAGTGCTGCTAGGAAG
>CAYUHB010000198.1:0-2152 GCA_964444355.1 uncultured Methanosarcinales archaeon | reverse complement strand
CTAGCAATAGGACTGCTGTTCGCCATAGTTATTCTAACAAAAAAACAAACAAGAGAAGTAGAAAGAGTAAAAGAAAGCGTGAAGGCAGCAAACTTCCTAAACACAATACTAGGAACGACATCAACCTGCGGAAAAAGAACAGTAAGAGAACTCATACAAGACTGCGCAGTAGCAAGCAAAGGAGGGGTTGGAGCAGCACTGTGCGACGGAGGAAACACCTGTACAGTTGCAAGCACAATGATAAACAATATGCTAAAAGAAACACTAGGCAAATGGGGCAAAGACTACAAATTCTACATGAACGGCACAGAAGCAGTAGAACAGATAGTAATAGGAACAGACAACCCCTGCAAAGGAGAACGAGAAGGAAGCACAAGACCGGAAAAAATCAGAACAGGACTTGACATAACAGTAACGCTGCATATCTGCCGTTAATCATTCAAAGCAAAAGTCGAAGCAGAAAAATCAGCAGTTTTCAGAATAATATGATGTAGGTGGCTTAGCACGACAGCATCCTCACTCTTAACAATCAACTGCTCAATCCTGTTTTTAAGCACCTTAAAATCATCAGACAACTCACTCAACTTAACAACATCAAACTTGTAAAACAACTCATAATACCTCCTTAACAAAGAATTAACCCCGGCAAAAACATCAATGGAAGACCTGCTCAGCTTTTTGTCTGCAGACTCGCAAACGTACTTGTACTCGTCAGCAATCTTCTCCAAATTCCACATAATAACGTACAAGAAACTCGTTTTAGCAGGCTCATCAAGACCGCGCTTGTTCAAAATCCTCTCACAAAAATTCGTCAACTGGTTATTCTGCTTTTCCAGCTCAAGCAAATCCTTCAGTTCAGAATATTTCTTCTGCCTAATTAACTCAAGAGACTGGTCGGCAAGAGACAATGTAACAAGAAAAGCCCTCCTGACAATCACCTGCAACTGGTCATCCAACTCTTTAGCAAGAGAACGAATAATGCAAGAAGAACCAGAACTATGAACAACAGCAAAACCCAAAAACAAATCCTTCAACAACTGGTCAATAACAGAAGCGTTCTGAGAATCATTCACCTTAATCTCAATCTCATCATAACCCTTCTTGTGCAAAGAAGACAACAACCAGCGCAAAGCACGCTCAGAAGCACTTGAAACATCAACAACGCCCTTCCTCAACATCCTCGGCTCTGCAGTAGAAACAATCAAACGAGGACCGGTCTCAACAACATCAACCTCCTCGCCCTTCCTAACACCCCACTGCCTAACCCAACCAGTAGGCAGGCTGACAACAAGAGTCTTATCAGCAATCTGAATAACCCTGCGCTTCATACAACTCCTGACGATAACTTAATATATAAATGTTATCGCTAAAGGGTAGTAATATGGAGCTGAAAAAGTTGCCGGAATCAGTAATGAAATATAATTTTCAAATCCCAGTTCTTGCAGGACTCGCCACTTTTCCATACATGTTCTATGAGCTGCATAAGTATGTAACAAGAAATCCAGACCACACGTTTTTGGGACAACTGAAATATATGGCTATTCCAGTGGCTGCGGGCTTATTAACAAAATGGGGTTTACTGGCATTATACTGCTATACAAGAGAGGACACGAACAGACGAACAAGAATCGGGGACAGAAAAACAATAAAGAAACTCCAGAAAGAATTAGAGAAAAGAGCACCGCCAGCGATAACATTTGGGCCTGAACAGCGCATTAATTATTCAATAGTTGATATTTTAAGATACCATTCGTCAGATTTTCAAGAATTAACACAAAGAGCAAGAGAAACAGAAAACCCGTTTATAGCGCTTGATGCAGCAATAAGAAATTTCAGTCTTAAAGCCGGCAATCCAGATGAAGGCTATAAATTGCTACGAGATGCAATCGACTGGACGCACAAGAAAAAACCAAGACTGAGCTGGAAAACAAAAACCTATTTTTTAAACACAAAATGGGCACTATCCGCCTCAAGATTTCTGGCGCCAAGAGCACTTGAAAACTACATTTTAAGCGCGATTTATGAAAGCATAATAAAACCAGAACACGCCTGGTACTGGACAGAATTAGGAAAACTAATTGCAAATGAATTTGACAGCCCTCAAAAACCAGAAACGTATGTATTTCATGCCTTATTAGCAACAGCTCAAAAA
>CAYUHB010000197.1:0-2160 GCA_964444355.1 uncultured Methanosarcinales archaeon | reverse complement strand
GGTCTTTGTCTTAGGATCTGTATATTCCTGCTTATGAGCCTCGCAAGCCATGCTCAAGGCAGCAGCAAGATACTTGTTGCAAATCCTGTGCATGCTTTCAGGGGTTGATTCCCTTGCTTCCAGTTCAATCTGGCCAAGCAATTCCTCATAAACACTTCTCAAGCTTTTACCTACAAGATCCTGAGGATCCTTGTAAACATCAGCAAAAACGCTTTTATCAGTAATTATATCAGTAACTTTCTGGCTGAGCAATTCATCCAAAACAAACCTTCCCTCGCTCTTCGCCTTGCCGTACTGGTCAAAGCCGGTCTGGGACTTCAAAATTTCAGCACTAAAGTGGTTTGCGCCATCCACAAGACCAAGATAGCCTTCAATCGTCTCTATATCAGCCATAGCCCTTAACATACGGTCTACTTCGCCGAGACCTTCCCTGTTAAACTTCAACATGCGTTCAAATTCATCTTTTGACTTAACACGCTTGAAAGCAGACAAAATCTTCTGGCGCTTTTCAAAATCCAAATTCTTAATAGACACCTGCAAAGCAGCAAGGTCTTTCTTAACATTTTCCAGTTCAGCAGGGTCAGTCTTGACACCCAAATCATAATCAACGTTTCTATCGAAACTGTCAACAAGCAAATAACCCATCCTTGCAGAATTCAACTTTGCAACAATGTCGTTCTGGGATTCAAGCATAGAGAATAATTCCTGTGCATCCTTGCCAAGAGCGCCTGCCTCCTTGCGAAGCGCTTCCGGAGCTTTATAAGAACCAATAGTAGCACCCAAACTCGTGCATTCCAAAATACCGTCAGACAATGATTTAAGAGAGCTGATGTCCTTGGTCTTGTAATCAACAAGCGTTTGCCTGTCTGCACGCTGAATATCAGAAGGGTCAATCTCCCGAGAGTATCTTGCATTAAATGTGCAACCACCTATACCTGACAATGCAGCCAAAAGGCCTGCTGTTGCCAAGACTTGTTTAGGAAAGTTCAATACTTTTCCTATCAGTGATTTCTCTGTACGTTGCTCTAAAGAAAATGCGTTCTTGTCAGTTTTGTGGTTAATCATGTTATTTGACACCCCTGAAGAGGAGTAAAAGAAGGTTCCCTATATAAAGCTTTCGATTTATGAGCACTATTGAGTGACAACAGAAGTAAACAGCGGCACTATATTATAGAGGACTTTGAATAACTTATATTTTAGTCAAAGTCCTCTAAGAGAATACTTGAAAATTTTGAAATTTTCAAGTTCCCAAAAATGCATTGGCATTTTTTAGGATTTGACAATATTAATGGTTAATCAAAATTCTCTATAGATGGAAAAAATAGCAATTAAAAATCACTCGTCAGCCCAGGTCTCAGCAGATTCCTCTTCCTCTACCTTTTCACCAGAAGTCTCCACATCCTCCTCATACTCGGCTTCCTCGTCGGAAGGCACTTCAGGCTCAATTTCCTCTTTGGTTTCTTTGGGTTCTTCCTCTTTTTCGAAGTCTTCGTGTTGCTTGTCTTTCTTAGGCAATCCAACCACCTCTTAGAGTTTTTTATTGTGAATGCGCGCGCCTGCTCGGCCTTGATTTCTCAGAACCCATGCCCTTCTTGTGAAGGCCACGGGTACGCTTTCCAGCGCTGGTCAAACCTCTGAACACCCTGCCCTGCACCTGAACAAGAGCACGGTCAGCCATAACAACCTCATACCAGTAATTTTTACCGTCCTGAAGAACATAATAGGAATTCAAAACCTCGCAATTCGTGTAAGCCCTTCCAGCACGCTCCTCTGCGATGTTCTGATAATTCTTTCGCATATTAAGACGAGCGCTCATATTGTGAGAATGACGACCACCGCTCCAGTCAGGACGCTTGTGGGTGCCCCTTGTAACACGCTGGCGAACCATAAAGATGCCCTGCTTGTGCTTGAAACCAACAGCCTTTGCACGGTCAAGCCTTGTCGGATGCTCAATCCTCAAAGTAACAGGCTCACGTCTCCACGCAATCAAGCGCTCTCTTTTAAGCTCGACAGGCATACCATTTTCACGCCAGCTGTTTGATAATTGTTTGAAAAGGGCCATGGTTTTGGGTTTATATGACTGATTTAAAAAGGTTTCTATACCGAGAGCCGTGTGTAAGAAGTCTACCATTCTGTAGGTTCGATTCCTAATTCATAGTG
>CAYUHB010000196.1:0-2178 GCA_964444355.1 uncultured Methanosarcinales archaeon | reverse complement strand
TATTTGCAGCTAATTCATGCTTAAATTTCAAAATCACATCCTTAAATGTTTCAATGAATTCAATCACCTTATCCTGAATATTTCCAGTATCTATTTTTCCATCGCTTAATGATTTAACATATGAATAAACTTGACTCACCACAGAATCCCTATATGGTTTCTGAGCAAAACAATCGTACAATTCAACAAGTTTATCCAATGCCTTAGTTTTATTTTTGAGTTCGACAGTAATGACGGCATTACCTTCCGGATCCGGAATAAGAAAACAAACATCATATCCGAAAATGTTTTCCGCCAAAGTGTAATGTAAAAGATCACTACAATTGCCTTCCGCGAGCTGTGTCTTAAAGAATTTTTCTGCAATCCTGACACAATCGTCTATTGAACTCATACATTCTTCACAAACGATTTACTTTATAAAGCTTTCTTCACTTCGCAGTAATAAAAGAGTTAGGATGTTGGATTTTTCTATTTCAATTCTTTTAATTTTTTCTGTAAAAATTTAGCTATATCATCTTTCCAAATACTTGGAACAGCCTTGCTGAACAAGGATTTCATCCATTTAATAGTATCATCACGGAAACCCTCCTTGTCACCGGCAATCATCTTGTAAACATCATAACGAACCTGAGGGTCTAAATTGATTTTCTTAGCAGCAGCATTAAACTGCTCGAAAAGCATCTGCTTCTCCTCCTCAACCTTAGTCTCCTCCTTAACAGACTCCTCAGTCCAAAAGTCCTCATAAGAAAAATCACCAGACTTCAAATCATCAAACACAGTAAACAAGAACTTTTTCAGCTCATCAGGCCAGGTCTTCTCAATCTCATCACGATAC
This sequence comes from uncultured Methanosarcinales archaeon, assembly GCA_964444355.1. Classification (GTDB taxonomy): domain Archaea; phylum Nanobdellota; class Nanobdellia; order Woesearchaeales; family ARS49; genus CABMGU01. The sequence continues at coordinate 1,343 of CAYUHB010000196.1, read as the reverse complement.
TTCCTAACAGACTCGATAAATTTAGCATTAATATTGCGACGCTCACCATCAATAATCCTCACTAATTCAGCTTTGGCAAACTTAGGCACACGCTTCAAATTCCACGCTTCACGCTTCAAAATTTCCTTAAACTCATTACGCTCAACACGCGAACCTTCAACAAAAGACTTCGGATTAACGTATTCCACATTCTTTCCAGCAATCCTTGCCAAAATCTGCTCGTGCATACGATGCAAGAACTCATACTTGTCCTCAATCCTCAAAACATCAGCATAACCCTGCAAGGCAAGATTCAAAGCAAAAGGAGAAGGAATGAAAGTTTCAATCTCAACAAGCTTAATCGTGCCCTTCTCAATACCTTCAAGCACTTTCTTAGTATTTTCAATATCCATCAAATCTTCAAGACACTCTCTTCTTGCTTCTTTCAAAATGCCAAAATCAGGATCCAACTGCTTCAAAGCACTCATCAAAATCATAGAACTAACCTGCTGACGTCCAACATTCTTCTGATGACCAAGATAATTACGCAAAATCATCAAAGAACGAGTAGCACAATGACGGAAACGACGCTTGAAAACTTCTGATTTCTCAATAGCAGTGTTCATTATGCGGCTTAATTTATCAGACTTAAGCAGTTTAATAGCTTTTATCGGGTTTAATTTCTTACCGCCAGCAATGTAAAAACCATTATCGCTAATACCCAATTCAACATCCTTATGCTCAGTCCTGCTGATAGCAAAAGCAATAGCTCTGCTCAAGCAATCATTAACTCTCCTTCCAAACAAGCTGTGAAAAATGATTTTTTGGTCACGCTCATCCTGATAATACTCGACCAAGATTGATCTATCATTAGGAATATGCTTACAATAATCAAACTGCTCCTTAAAATACTCATAAATCGCATTAGCAGCCTTATCATCAACATACAAATGCTCATTAATGAACTTCAAGATTGAAGCCTTATTCTCACCCTCATTAAACCTGTCAAGCATCAAACGCCTAAAACGACCGATTTCATTAGCTAAATCAAAACTTAACGGCAGCATTTCACTAACCCAGCGCGGAACAGTAGGAGGACGGTTAACAGAAGCAGAAACCTGAGCAACCATTCCTCTTGTAAACTTGAACATGTAAGTATCACCGCCAAGCACGAAAACATCACCAGGCTTCATACGCTCAACAAAACCCTCATCAAGCATACCAACAGTTTCAGTTCCAACTTTCACAGTAATGAAGGATTCATCAGGAATAGTGCCAATATTAGTCATATAGATAACACATGTTAACTTGCCACGCTTGCCAACCTTACCATCCTCACGCCAGATTTTAGCGTAAATATGACG
>CAYUHB010000195.1:0-2218 GCA_964444355.1 uncultured Methanosarcinales archaeon | reverse complement strand
TGTTTTTGCTGCTTCTTCCAATGTCGCGTTTTTTTGACCAGCATCTATTAATTTTAGCAGAATTCGGTATTCATCAGAAAGTTTTTTCAGTAAATTTGTATCTCCTGAATACTGTATTGTGAGTTCTCTATAAAGCTCGTCTAAATCTCTTTTTCTTTGTATTAAGTTGTTATAATCAAATTTTCTTATCATGTGCCAGGGACTGGGATATTCCGTATATCACGTATACTTTCATGTGCGCTTCAAATACAGTTTTATTGTCGTATTTGGCTAATGCATATCTGAATGCTTCTTTTCCTGCTTCAGTTGCTTTTTTTAAATCTGCATCAGAATTGTTAAAAATGCACATGTCTTTTGCAAGCATTTCGATTGTCGGAGTGTGTTCAATCAGTAATTGTTCTGCAGCTCTTTCATCGCCTTCTTTTGATAAATCTATCAGTGTGGTTATTCTGCCTTTTGTGTGCGCGTCTCTTGTTGTTTGAGGGCACATGGCTGTCCAGACACCAACTGCCTCATTAGGATTGTACTCACTCATTAGAAGTAACGACGCTGTGATGTTTATAAATCTTGCGTCGATTCTTAATATGATTAAGAAAATTTAAATACTTAAGGATTAAGTGAATTAATAATGGCAATATGGATAGTCGAAAAATTTTATCAGGACAATACTATTGAAGTTGCAATTTTTGAGGGAAATAGTGTTAATCCAGAATTAGAGAATTATAAGTCCGTAATGGAAATCACTAAAGCAGTCTTGCAAGATGTTAACATACAACTTTGCTTTAACAGTCAAGATATATACAACCTATTCATGAGATTGGTTAATGCTGAGTTGCTAAAGGAATTGATTGCGACAGGCAGAGTTTTCTTAAAAGCTCCTGGTATTTGGGGGCGCCTCCGGCCAATTACTCTGCAGCTATTGGATGAACAATTGAAGAAAGCAGCATAATCTAAAATTCATAAACCTTAAAAACAGTTAAGCCTGCATTCGTCTATGGTAAGCGTTCATCTTGGTCCGGCTTGGTTTTTTGGTGCTGATGCCTGTTTGGAAGCCTTGGCTTCTGTTATTGCTTTTTTTGTTGCATTGGCTTCTTTTAGGGTTTACAGGCTCACGAAAGAGAGGAAGTATGGCTATTTTACTGTGAGCATGGTCTTGCTGACTTTGAGTTTTATTTCCCGTGCTGTTACTGATGCGTTGATGGAGGAATTATTGTTTAAGGTGCCTGCGAAGCTTGTTGGCTCGATTTTTTATGTTGGTTATGTTGCTCATATTTTGCTTGCCTTGATTGCTTATCTGCTTTTGTTCATGATTACTCATAAGCTAACTGACAAGCGGGTTATTGCGCTTTTGTTCCTAATTTTGATACCGAGCTTGCTGCTTAGCGGAAGCTATTATAGGAGCTTTTACGGGATTAGTGCTTTATTGCTGGGCTTTATTGCTTTGGCTTACTGGCAGAATTATCGTAAGGTGTGCAAGCTTGCTGCTTGTCTGGTTTTTGTTGCGTTTTCGCTTTTGACTGTTGCTCAACTCTTGTTTTTGCTTGAGGCGCATCTCAAGCTGTTTTATGTTGTTGCACAGCTAACGCAGGCAGCAGGCTATTTGTTGCTGCTTTTCGCATTGATTAAAACGATGTTCAAATGAAACGTTCCAAGATCGATATAGTGTACGACATGCTTCGTGCAATTGAGGACAAGGGAGGAAGGATTATTCCCACGCATTTGTTGTACAAGTCAAACCTTTCTCATCAGAGGATGAAATTGTATTTGGAGGAATTGAAGCAGAAGAATATGATTGTTGAGACTCATTCTAAGGACAGGACTTTCTTCGAGCTTACCGACACCGGCAGGAAGTTCATCCAGAACTTCAGGCAGATGAAGGAATTCACGCAGGCGTTCGGGCTGTAAGATACGTTTAATATCTGTAATATAATTAATAGAACATAAATATTAAAGTCCAGTTATCTTTATGTGATTAGGCGGGGGTTTTAATGGAAAACGAAATCTGTCCGACCATTGTCACACTGTTAGATAACCAGTATGTTGTTTATCTGAAGGAAGTGCCTTCTCGTGTTCTCGCTGGAGGAAAAGCGCAGTCTACCTGTATGCGTGCGTTTGTTAGAAAACTTTAGTTCTCATTTTCTTCCTGGCGCTCGCGCTCGTCGGTCACGGTGCCGGAGTCGAGCAGGGCCATGCCTAGCATGGTCACGGCGCCGTTAAA
>CAYUHB010000194.1:0-2234 GCA_964444355.1 uncultured Methanosarcinales archaeon | reverse complement strand
TACGAGAGCATGACGTGATAAAAAGGAAGCTGTTTATCCCAGTCAACAGATAGCAAGATGGAATAGAATGCGGGCTTTTTGTGGTTCTTCTTAATCTGTTGCAACAGCGCGAATACGTCAACAAAGTTTTTTCGGAAAAGCGCGCGGTAGTTCTGCTTTATGATTGAGCTGCTTTTATCCAGCAAGTCAGTGAACGCGTTGCGGGTTCCGTCCCAAATACAATCCCTGTCGATGTCATTGTCAGGAATATTTTGCCTGAATGCAATGATTTTCTCATATCTCATTCTCATTTCTTTGTCTTTGAGTAATTCCAAAACTCGTTTATTGTTGGGAGTGATTTCCGGCATCAAGGTTGCCCAAAGAGAACTTCTTGCGGCATGGTAGATGCTGTTGACTGCATCGTAAGTCATTCCTTGTATCAGGTCGCTTACGCCCAGGCCTAGTGCTGCAAATGAGTTGAGCATGCATTTTTTGGCCGTGTTCATTGTTGGTTTGCAGTTCTTGAGGGCTTTAATGAATGCGCCATTTTTCAAAGCTTTGCCTGTGTGGATAATGCTCAGGCTTAGAGGTTCCCGTTTTCGCACTGAGGCTAGAAAATCGTTCTTGGTGTGAAAATGGATTTGGTATTTGAAATTAAGTTCTTCTTTTAATTGCTTTTCAACCTTGTGTTTATTCTTGACAATTACCAACAAGTCGATATCGCTGCCGTTATATGTGTCTCCAGATATGGACGAACCAAATTGTACAGCGCAGATGACGTTTGAAAATCTTGCGAAAAGTTTTTTGAGGTTTGTCATAATATCCCACGGTTTCCAGAAGTATCAGTCAATTAATAGCCATTTCCATAATGGAATGAACTCTATTTTTTTATTCTTGATTTGCTCTTCTGCTTCATAATCTTCTGTAATTACAAGTCCTTTATTCAATTTGAATTTTTCAAGCGTTTCCAATAGGGCCCGGATTTCTTTTTCTTTTGTTTCGGGTTTGCTTAAATCATAGCAGACTTGTATTGCTTGGAGTTCTTTTTTTGTTTTTATAAGAAAATCGCATTCATTTTTGTCTTTCCAGTAGTAGATATCGCTGTTTTTTCTTCTTAAGTTGATAAAAACAAGATTTTCATAAAGCCTTCCAATATCTGCTGAAAAATTGAATCCCACAATATTTCTTATTCCAGTATCTATGCAGTAGATTTTTTTGGGATTTATTATTTGTTTTTTATATGAGAATTCAAATAAGTTTATGCTGAATATCAGATATGAATCTTCAAGCGCTTTCACATATTCGGTTATGCTGTCGGTGGTTAATTCCAGGAGTTTGGCTGTTTTTGCGAAACTTGTGGGATTTGAAATGTTTTGCAGGAAATATTTGACTAATTTTTCCATTTTTGCAGGGTTTCTTATGTCTTTTCTCTTTATAACGTCGCGGTAGAATATGGAATCAAAATAGAACCTGGCGAGTTCTTCTTTTATTTCTTCTCTTTTTTCCAATATTACTTCTGGGAACGCGCCCTTTTCAATGTATTCAAGCAGGAAATTTCTTATTATGTTCTTGTTTTTTATCAAATCTGTTTCGTTTTTGATTTCCAGTTCTTTTGTGCGCAAAAATTCTGGGAAACTGAAGGGGAATATTTCGAAATAGGCGAATCTTCCTGCCAGCAGTGAGCTTAAGTCTTCCTTGAGTATTGAGGAATTAGAGCCTGAGATGAATATTTTTATTTTTTCATTCAAATCGTAAATCCTTTTCAGCGTTTTTTGCCAGCCTGAAATCTCCTGAATTTCGTCTATGAAGAGAAAAAAACTCGTTCCAGGATTCACCCGTTTTTGGTATTCATCAATCGCTCTGTCAATTAGTTTTTCCTTTTCAACGCGGTCGTCATCGGCTTTTATGAACAGGATTTTTTTGGGACTGGCTCTTTTGTCTTTAATCAGGTAGTCTATGAGCTCGTAAAGCAGGGTGGTTTTTCCTGCCCTTCTTACGCCCAGGATGGAGATTATCTCCCGTCTGTCTACCCACGGCAGTATTTCCCAGATTCGGTCTCTTTTTATGCCTTTAAACCCGAATTCCCCTGTCCACCAGGGGTTCCATTCATATAGCATTTCCTTCATAGTTTCGACTATAATCGAGACTTATTTATAAAGGTTTCGATTATAATCGAGTGTTTTTAGACTTTTGCAATTAAAGAGCCGTGTGTAAGAAGTCTACCATTCTGTAGGTTCGATTCCTAATTCATAGTG
>CAYUHB010000193.1:0-2250 GCA_964444355.1 uncultured Methanosarcinales archaeon | reverse complement strand
GGTGATTGGATGAAAAGACTGCTTCTGTTATTACTGTTAATTCCACTCGCTTTTGCGCAAACAGAATGGTTTCAATCAGCCACAGTCACAACTGAATTAAACGTTTCATCAACAATCGACTTATCAGCACAAGGCACAAACCCGGCAGTCGAGTCAATAAAGGCAGACGTAATATTCGTGCCAAAAAATTCTGAATTCACCGCAGTCAGAAAATTTGATACAATGCCATCAGCAGTTGTAACTGCGGACAGAGCAAGCTATTATTGGAAAACGCCGGCAATCGGCAAACTCTCATACCAGTACTCTTCTGTTGTTGAAACAGCCAATGCAGTCCAACGAGCAAGAGCAAAAATTCCTTATCCAATACAAACCTCAAACGAGTTAAGAAAGTACACTCTGCCAACAAAAAACATAGACTCAAACAACAAAGAAGTTGCAAACCAAGCACGAATTCTTGCACAAAACGAAGACGACCTGTTCTTATTAGCCAGCAAAATCGGCATTTGGGTAAAAACAAACGTTGATTACAACCTAAGCACGCTGACTGCAGAAGTCTCACAACCAGCATCCTGGGTTTTGCAAAACAAATATGGAGTATGCGACGAGCTAACAAGCCTGTACATCGCAATGCTGCGCTCACTGAACATTCCTGCAAGATTCATATCAGGCATTGCATACAGCAACAACCCCCAATCACTCGGCTGGGGAGCACACGGCTGGGCAGAAGTATACTTCCCAGGCACAGGCTGGATTCCATTCGACGTAACATTCGGAGAATTAGGATGGACAGACCCAGCGCACATAAAACTAAAAGAAAGCCTTGACCCTCAAGAGCCAACAACAGTATTCGAATGGAAAGCAAAAGACGTAAACGTAAAAGTCCACGATCTCGCAATATCTGCAGGACTTCTGGAAACAAAAGGCAAAGTTCCCCCAGAATTAAAGTTCACAGTCTCTCCAATACGAGCGCGCACAGGATTCATGAGCTACAACGGAATAGTGCTTGATGTTGAAAATATGGCAGATTACTATGTAAGCAGCGAGTTCACACTGGCAAACGTTGCAGACCTGCGATTATTAAGCAACGAATCCCAAACAATAATTCTACCACCAAGAGGAAAAAGCAGACTATTCTGGAAAATAAGAGTAAAAGAAGGACTCGACCCAGAATTCCAATACGAAATACCCATACAAGTCTACAATGTAAAAAATGAGTCAGCAAAATCAGCATTCTCAGTAGGAGCATGGGACGTCTCGTTTTCCTCATCGGATGTCGACAGTTCAATAGCAAAACTAACTGCAAGCCAGCGCGAAATGATGGACTTAGCATGCGCATTCGAGAACGACATGATATGGACAGACACTGGAAAACTAAACTGTCTCCTGCAAAACAGGGCAGACAGCCAGATAACTGTAAACGTATGCCTGAAAGAATGCAAAGAAGTCTCTGTCCCTGCAAAAGACAGCCTGCAATTATCCTTCAATGTTCCTGCTGTTGCTCCTGGGCCGCACGAAGTCGAGGTCACAGCAACATCAGGCACAGTCGCCAAAAAAGCAGCACTCACAATAATCAGACTTGACACTCCAAAAATCACAATAAAAAACATTGCAGCGCCCGAAGAAGCAAACTACGGCGAAACATTCGCCTTAAAGTTCAGGCTTGTACGCGAAAGCGCATCATTCCCGCAAAACGTGACAGTAAAAGTCAACGGAGGAGGCGCCTCTGCAACAGTTGATGTTGGCGAACTATTAATTGACCAGGATGTTGTTGTAAACATACGCTCTGACCAATTGTACTCCAGCTACCCAATGTTTGATATCGATGTATCATACAAAGACGTGTTCGGCAAAGAGTACAATGCCAGAACCAACACTTACGTCAAAGTAACAGAAGTGCCATGGCACAAAAGATTTTTGGGATGGCTTGTGAATTTGTTCTAAACATTTATAAACACCCATTTCTCCATTCCTGATATGCAAAAGAGCGTGGAAAAACTAGTACCAGACACATCCGTTATCATTCAGGGGCTGGTAAGCGAACAACTAGCAAATGGAGAGCTTCAGGTAGGAGAACTCATAATTCACGAAGCAGTACTTGCAGAACTAGAACACCAGGCAAATGCAGGCAAAGCATCCGGTTATATTGGCATAGACGAAGTAAAACGCTTACAGGAAATGTCTGCAAAGAAAAGACTGTCTCTCAGGTTTTCCGGTCAGCGCCCTATTGCCAGCGAAATCAGATATGCCAAG
>CAYUHB010000192.1:0-2252 GCA_964444355.1 uncultured Methanosarcinales archaeon | reverse complement strand
AAAAGAGGCAACGCGGTTTAGGATTGAAATCGCGGGAAGGGTGAGCGATAAAATTGATGTTCAGGTTTATAACATTCTTCCCGAAAAGCTGAAAAAGGAAATTGACGAAGAAGGAAAGAGGATATATGAGCGCCAGAATCAAGGATAAAATTGAGGAAATTGAACAATATGTTGATGAGTTGGACGAGATAATTCCTGAAGACTTTTCTGAATATGTGGAGGATAGAAAAGCCAAGGCGGCTTGTGAGCGTTATTTTGAAAAGATCATTGAAGCAGTTGTCGATTTGGCATTTTTAGTAATAAAAGTATCTGGATTGAAGATTCCTGAGGATGATAAAGGGGCATTCGAAATTCTTGCTAACGCAAAAAGAATATCGGAAGAATTGGCCGCAAAACTAAGAGATGCTAAGGGAATGCGAAATATAATTGCGCACGAGTATGGAAGCATTGATGACGAATTAGTTTTTGAATCCATCAAAAATGAGCTGACAAAAGACGTCAGGGAATTTGTTAAAAGTATCAGCGATGGCGAGAAGTGAAGGTTATTAGGAAACCGATAAAGATTCAAATCTTTTTAGTCTATCAGGTGGTTTTTTTATTTTCTCCAGCACCTAAATCTTTTTAAGTCGCTTCTTTTGCCTTCATTGTTATGAAATATGTCCTCTTGTTATTGTTGTTAGTTGCTTGTATTGCTAATCCTTATGTTCAGCCTGGTATGAACAATACTGAGGAGAAGATTGTTGAGAAAGTTCTTGTGCAGTGCTGGGATAATTCTACTGCTGAGTCTGTTGACAAGTGTCCTGCAAAGCCTGTTGAGAAAAAGGTTGTTGAGCAGGTGAAAGTTGAGAAGCCTGTTCCTGTTGCTGAGAAATTGTTGATTGATGCCCGGACTAAGTTTACTAATTATGCTTATTTGACTGAAGACCGTATGGTGATTGTTGTTGGTAATAAGGTTCGTCATTTGTTTTTCAAACTTTCTCAGATTGATGATCTTCCTATTACTGATGTTTTTGTTGATTTGGATAAGCGCGAGGCTGTTGCTTACTGCAGTGTTGAGCGCGAGGGCAGGGATGTTCTTGGTGATTCTTTTGACTGGCAGAGGAGCCGTTGCAAGGAGTACATTGACAAGCCTTTTGTTGTTTCGTTTGATAAGTGGGTTCCGAAAGGTCCTTTGCAGTATCTTGAGGAATTTTCTGCTTTGGAGCCGATTCTTGTTGAAGATAATCTGCAGACAATTAGCATTGGTGGCAATTCAAAGTCTATTCAGCCTTCTTTGCACTATATGGTTGACGGAAAGAGAGTTATCTTGAGGATTGACAAGCGTTATCAGGTTCCTTTGAAGGTTGAGCGTGAGGGTCAGCAGTCTGTTGATTTCCGTGATGCTTATTTTGATACTATGGTGTTGTACGGCAAACAGCAGAAGATTGATGATTCCTGGGTCACTTACCAGAATGTTTCTGAGTATTGGAAGAAAGAGCCTTCTAAGTGAGAATTGCGCGACATAGTTGAGGCGAGAGAAGAGTCTTTTACCTGTTTGCGATAGCAAACAGCGAATGGAATGCTTCTCGAGCCGAGACTAGGAGCGCTTTTGATCAAACTTTCTTAAAGTTTGTTTGGAAGAAAGAGCCTTCTAAGTAGTTGTTTTAGCGCACCAATTGCATTATTTCTGTTACCCTGTCTGCTATGTCTACTGCTCTGAGAAGGTGTATTCTTTTTGTTGGAATTTTTAATCTCTTGAATGTTTCTTCTATGGCTTGGTCTAGTCGTTTTTGGTATTTTGGGTCGTTTGGTCTCATGTCATCGCCTACGAGAGGGATTGCTCCTATTGGGAAATAGATGAACTGTTTGATGAGCCCTGCATAATACCTGCCCATTCTAGTCATTACTTCTTCAGCTCCGCGGTTAACTGGTGTCCTTCTATCCACCAGATAGTATGCAAAGATATTTACTGGACCCCCGTCGATGAATGCTTTCTTGCCATTGATTAAGGGATTCATTTCAGGGTCTATTACGCTAAATGCGTTCATGTTCATGAGCTCAAATGCCTCAGGGCTTGCTTTTTCTTCTATCTCCCAAGGATTTTCGTAGCCGAACGCTTTTGTCTGGTGTCTTACGTTTTCTTTGAAATAAACCCAGTCTGGTCTGATTTCCTGCATTTCTTCTAGAACTGTAGATTTCCCTGTTCCTAGTGAACCGCATAATGCTATTGTCATATTTGGCGGTCATTCGTGCTCTTATATATGTTTTTCCCA
>CAYUHB010000191.1:0-2257 GCA_964444355.1 uncultured Methanosarcinales archaeon | reverse complement strand
CGGTCAATATTTCATTCAAATCTATTCGAAGCCATTTCCAAACATAATGAAATTTGTAAAATTATTTTAGCAGCCGCAACAGCGCCTCATAATTTTACTCCTGTAGAAGATTATTCTGGCTTATTTAGATAATTTTTTTATTTTCTCACAACATTTATATACCGTTCTATTCCATTTTTAATCATGAATGACCGTATTTATTCATTGCTTGTTGAGCAGAATGAGATTAGCTGGAAGTCTATCATTTTTGACTTGATTAATTCTGAGCAGATGGACCCTTGGAACATTAATATTTCTTTGCTTACTGACAAGTATATTGAGCGTTTGCATTTGTTGAAAGAGAAGGATTTGAAGGTTGGCGGTAAGGTTTTGCTGGCTGCTGCTATTTTGCTGCGCGTTAAGAGCAATAGGCTTGTTGGCGATGACCTTGATGAGTTTGATCGTTTGATTGCAGGTACTGACGTTACTCAGGAGCAGTTTTATGATGAGCTTGAGCAGGAGCTTGCCAGGGGAGAGGAGCTTGGTTTGAAGGAGGAATTTGAGTTGATGCCGAGAATGCCTCAGGCGAGAAGAAGAAAAGTCAGCGTGTATGACCTAGTCAAGGCGTTGGACAAGGCTTTGGAAGTGAAACAGCGCCGTGTCTTGAATAGCATTCCTCCTTTTATGGAATTGCCTGCGAGAAAGTTTGATGTTACTGCTGCCATAACTAATCTTTTTCATCGTATTCTTTCATTGTTTTCTGCCCGTCCTAAATTAACATTCAAGGAATTGCTGCCTGGCGAAACAAAACAAGATAAAGTTTATACTTTTATCCCGTTATTGCATCTTGCTCATCAGCAGAAGGTTGAGCTTGAGCAAAAGGAGCAATTCGGGGAAATAGATATCAGGATTGTGGAGGGTAAAAATGTTCAGCAATGAGGAAAAGGAATTTTTGAAAGAGCTTGTTAAGCGCGAGCTTGAGCATTTCAAGAAAGAAGAGAAGACTGCGGGTATGGATGCTGCTTTGAAGTTTTTGAAGGCAGAGCACGAGTATGGCCACTTTTTGGAGAACTTGTTGGCCAAAATAAAATGAAGGAGCCTTCTAAGGAAGTCAAGCAGAAGTATATGGAGTTGCAGTTGTTGCAGAACCAGCTGATGCAGGTTCAAAAACAGATTCAGGCTCTTGATGCGCAGGCTGGCGAGATGGATGCTGTTCAGGAAGTTCTTGAGGATTTTGCAGTTTCAAAGGTTGGCAGTGATATGTTTGTTACCTTGACTCCTGGTTTGTATGTTAAGGCTAAATTGGAAGTCAATGATTCTGTTTTGCTGAATGTCGGCGGTGGCGCTGTTGTTCAGAAAAGCATTCCTGATGCGAAGAAGATTGTTGCTGAGCAGGGCACAGAACTGCGGAAACTGCAGGATGAGCTTGCAGAGCAGATGCACAAGATTGCAGAGCAGGCTGGAAAAACTCAGGAAGAGTTGAGGGCGCTGGTAAAGTAAAATGTTTGGTTTTCTTAAGGATAAGCTGAAAGAAGTTTTGTCCAGGTTTACTAAGAAGGTGGAGGAGGCTCCTGAAGAGAAAGTTAGTGTTGAGAAAGAAGTAACGGTTGCTACTCCTGAAAAAAAGCCGGAAGTCAAAGCTGAAGTTAAAAAGCCAGAAGTCAAGAAGGTTGAAAAGCCAGTTTCTAAAGTCGAAAAGCCTAAAGTTGAAGTTAAGAAAGTTGAAAAACCCGTTGAAAAGCCGAAGGAGCCTGAAGTCAAACAAGAAAAAGGTTTTTTTGCTAAATTAAAGGAAGCTGTTGTCGGCGAATCAAAGCCCGAGGTTAAAGCTGAAGTTCCTGAGGAAAAGAAGGGCTTTTTCCAGAAGATTACTGAAACGATTACCACGAAGAGGATTAGTGCTGAAAAGTTTGATGAGTTGTTCTGGGATTTGGAGCTTGCTTTGCTTGAGAATAATGTTGCTGTTGAAGTTATTGAGAAAATAAAGACTGACTTGAAGTCTCAGCTTGTTGACAAGCCGATTCCAAGAGGTCAGGTTGATGAAACCATTGCAAATTCTTTGCACAAGAGCATTGAGGACTTGTTTGGCATTCCTGGTATTGACTTGTTGGAGAAAGCCCGTCAGAAAAAGCCTTTTGTGATTTGTTTTGTTGGCGTTAACGGAAGCGGAAAGACCACGAGCATCGCTAAGGTTGCGAAATATTTGCAGAATAATGGTTTGAGGGTTGTTCTTGCTGCTGCTGATACTTTCCGTGCTGCTGCTATTGACCAGCTTCAG
>CAYUHB010000190.1:0-2273 GCA_964444355.1 uncultured Methanosarcinales archaeon | reverse complement strand
AATTAGGAATCGAACCTACAGAATGGTAGACTTCTTACACACGGCTGTTTTTATCACAAATCAACGAATATCCTGTGCTTCTCAGCGCCAGACAACTCCATAACAATACGCTTCATGACAGCTTTTTCAGGGTCTGGCATCAGTTTAACACGCGCTTTCAAGTCCTTAAAGCTTTCAAAAGGCTTTTCATCCCTCTTTTCAAGAATTTCCCACATATGCTTCTTTCCCAAGCCCGGAATGAGCTCCAATTGGTGCATACGAGTTGTTAAAGGCTGCGCCTTGTTGAAAAAGTCAACAAAATGCTTCTCATTCTGCTTCACGATGTCTTTTATTACAAAGTCTAGTTCGTTCTTGGCAGTAGCAGTAAGCCTCTCCATAGGCAATTTGCCAACAATATGATGAATCTGGTCACGCTTGCCCTCACCTATATAGACTTCCTGCAAAGGCTGCAAGAATATCTCCTTCTTCGGAACAAGCTCCAAGAGCGCGAAATGCTGTTTGCCAATAGCCTGAGCAATAGCAGTTTTCTGATGAGAAGGCCTGTTATCAAACGGGTAGCCGTGCGGCAGGAAGTCTAAAACAACTGCTGTTTCCTCCCGAACACGCTGCTCGGGTGACTGTGTTTGCGTTTTCTCTTCCATGTCCATTTGTACTATCGTTTAACATAAATTAAGATAGAGAATGGGCGAGGGTGTATATATAAGTTTCTGATTAGAAGTCAGGCCTGTACTGGCGCTTGAACTCTGCAAAGGAGTCAACAGGATAGAACTTCTGCAGTTCTTCAAGCTTTTTCAAATTAGGACGAATACCTCTCTTCTCAATCTTTATATTATATAACTTCAGCACATTAGAATAAAGAACACCATTCAGAAGAGATGGAGAAACGCCCTGATCCCTCAAGAACTTGAAAACGTAAGGCAAAACAGTGCCGGAAACAATCCCAGAAGCAGGCATCGGGTTTCTTTTGCTTTCCTCATCGTAAGGAGCGTGATCGCTTTCCACATCATTGATAAGCCCTTTTAACAACCTCTCCAAAATTCCCGCCCTAGTTTCTTCAGCACGCAACGGAGGATTACACTTGACATACCTGCCATCAGGACCCTGAAGCAGTTCATCATTAAAAATAAAATGATTAGGAGAAACACCGCAAGTCAACTTAAGAGGACCCTCATAATTTGAAATAGCATCAATAACTTCGAGCGTGCTGACGTGAGCAATGTGAAGTTTACCCTTATAACCAACTTCCTCAAGAGACTTAACAATCTGAACTTTACCATCCTCAGTCACCTGCCTGCTCATTTCCACAATGGCCCTTGATTTTTCAGCAACAGAAATGACGGAGTCGTAAGAACTGGTTTCAGCAATCTCAGGACGGCACAAAGTATTCCAGGTCCGGGGATTGCTTGGATCGTACAAATCTTTTTTTATTCTGCCCTCATCCTCAAAATGACCAACAAGAACACCATCAAAACCTTCCCGGACAAGAGTTTCAAACACTCTAATCTGCTCTTCTTTTTTGCCGATCAACAAATTACCAGTAGAACTACCCCAGTATGCCTTGAGACCAACAATGCGGGCATCCTTTCTCGTAGCTTCAACAGCACGCTTGACCTTCTCAGGATCAGGAGTCAAACCAATATGAACAAAGAACAGAACACGACTATCTTTTGGAGCAAGAGAAAGATATCTCTGGCAGGTTTCCAAATCAAGCAAAGGAGGATTGGTATTGGGCATGGCGGCAATAGCATCAAGACCGGCTGCTTCTGCAACCTCCAAAGAGTGCTTAACTGTCTCTTTTACACTTTCGTTCCAGTCTCTCGCGTGCCAATGAAAGTCTACAAACATAACTGCAGCTTAAACAAAGAAGTTTAAAAGAATTTAGCTAAAGGATTATACGTATTCAGCAACAACATCAGCAATCTTCTTGCAGTTCTCCTGCGAAACCGTCAAATTGTACTGCTGAAGAGCAATCTTGACGTCCTTTGCATTAGTCGGCATAACATCAATAATCTTGAAGAAATGAACATCACGCAAACGCGGAATGTCAAGCTTCAAAAGCTTTTCCAAAAGCTCCTTTGCCTTCTTCTCATCAACAACATTCAAGCTTTCCAAATAATCAATAGTCTTCTGGGCACGGAAGCCAAGCTCCTTATCACGCCCCTTAATGCGCTTAAGCTCAGCATGCACCTGAGACGAACTTATCGGAACCTGTGAAATAATCTCTTGCGCCATTTTCACACCTTCTTCAAATGAACAGGATGAACAATAACCAT
>CAYUHB010000189.1:0-2295 GCA_964444355.1 uncultured Methanosarcinales archaeon | reverse complement strand
CTCCTGCTCATTAGAGTTAGCCCGGCGGAAAATCACAGGAATATTATACGCACCAGGATTCAAGTTCAAAGGCCTGACCAGCAGATTAGTCTTAAACTTTGAACCCGCAGGCACTGTTAAAATCGTCTCAGTGCTGACGTCCCAGGTAACATCATTAGAAAAAACCTCAAAAACCTCCTCAACAGGAGAATTATGCTCCAGCTCAAGCTCAAAAACAGCAGTATCATTCAGCTTGATAGTGCGCTCGGAAGGAAACAAGGAAACAGTAAAATCAACAGCACTAACAGAAAGCGACAAAATCAACAACACTGCAACAAACGTCAAACGCCTCATTTTTATGTCGGAAACCCCTTGCGCGGAAACCATTTTAGCTTTATAGGCACGTGGTTTCCGAGCATGTCAAGAACCATCTACCGAATAAAAGGTTCTTGACACTACATCAGAGAAGTTAGTGTTTATAAACTTTTTGAAGAAGAAAAATAATAAAAAAATAAAATCACAATTTGCGCTTGAACTCGTGGAGAAGCTTCTTGGCATCATCCTTCAAGGCAAAGCCGAAACCAATTCCGAACATCAAAGCCAAGCCAAACATAATGCCGGCAATGATGATTAACAGGCTGTTCGTCGCAAAATCAATCTTGACACCAACCTGGTCCAAGACGATAACTGCAGTAAACACCCAGATCGCAATCTGAGCGGCAAGAGCAGCAGCACGAGCGCCTTTTGCCCTGGTTTCAACAATCCTTGCGCAGACATAGTCAGCAGCCATAAGACCCAATAGGCCTATAACCACTGCCAAAATCACCTGAGGAATCCACCTTGCCACGTCCAACAAAAAGTTCTGCACAGCGCCAAGATTAATCACATTAGCAGCCGCAGGCAGGAACAAGATAAACACGTACCATTTCGTAATAACCTCAAGGAAATGGCTCAAGCGGAACTCGCCAACAACACTGGAAAAGTTTGTCTTGTGCAAAACCCAGCGGTCAAAACGCACCTTGTCAAGAATGCCTCCAACAAGCCTTGAAACAATCCACGCAACAATATAGCCGACAACCAAGACTAAAATTGCAGCTATAACGCCAGGAACAGCGTCAATAACGCCGTAGCCAAGCCTCAAAAACGGGCTCGCAACTTCTTCTAACAAAACCATTCATATCACCTCTCTTTTTAGATTTATATTTAAGCCGCAATTGAATGAAAAGAAATAGAAAAAAATAAAAATAAAAAAGAGCGCTTATACAGCGCTTACAGTTATCTCGGTTAGCTTTGGCCCTGTGACTTTTGCTTCCTTGCTGGCAGCCTTTATAATCTCGCCAGTTGCAATTGCACGAGCACCCATTCTTGTGTTCGAAGCAGTTCTACCGTTGACCAACAAAGCAACATTGCCATTCGAATGCTCAAACAGCTTCACAATTGCCTCATTCTGACCAACTGACTCGTAGCACGGCTCTGGGTTACCCAAGAGTGTAGCTGCAATCGGGTTTGCACACGGCCCACCGACAACGATAGCATTGTACATCGACACATCGCTGACTTCGGTCGCGAGCTTTGCAGCACCAATCTGGATTGGCTGCACTCTCTCTACACCGCCGCCTGCAACAGATGTCGTTGAAACAACACCACCAGTGACGAAGACACGAGCACCCCTCTGTGAGAGCGGGTACTCAATAGTCAAGTCCTCTGCTTCCTCACCGTTCTGCGGGTTGAACAACTCAAAGAACACACCATAGCCGGACAAAGCCTGCTCGATGTCATTGTTCTCTTCCAAGTCAACTAGACCGGAGAAGTAAATACCAGTCAGTTGTAAGACATCCTGGATACGAACTTCGTTGGTGTTCGGCGTATTCTGGGTCACGTTGATTTGTATGAGCTCATCAACAGCTGCCTCATCAAACTCCTTCTGCAGAGTTCTCAAAGTCACGTTAGCCCAAGTCTGCAGAGCAGCGTTAGGGCACATGGTTTCGTTAGTCGGCACTGAAGAGTTGTTCGGTATCGGCGTTGGAGTTGCTTCTCTACCAAGGTCAATCAAGCCCTCGCCCTGAATACCAATAATGGCCTCTGTGCAATTCACAATAGCGCCATCACCGTTCAAGTCAATAAGCAAGTTGCCTGGAGCAATTACGACACCGACCGCGTTGGCAACACCAACTCGGTATGTAACACCGCCAACAACAAGCTCTGCCACAAAGGTAGCGCTGTCATACGAGACTTCACGAGTACCAGTACCCAAGTCGGTAAAGGTCAACTGCCTGTTCGTCAACCGAGTGGGCTGCGAGGATGGCGTGTGCTTCG
>CAYUHB010000188.1:0-2334 GCA_964444355.1 uncultured Methanosarcinales archaeon | reverse complement strand
AGCAGAACTATTACTGCAGCTAAACAGGTTCAAAACAGAATACGTAACAGACGAAGAGCTTGAAAGAGCAAAAACAACACTCAGAGCAGGAAGAGTAAAATCACAGGAACAAATACTGCAGGTAGGACTGAACATAGGAGAATCCTGGGTGGACGGGGACGTATACGAATACCTGCAATTCATTGACAACATCAACAAAGTATCAAAAGAAGACATCAGAATGGTCGCACAAAAATACTTCACAGCATACACGATGTACGAATTGAAGCCAAAACTATGAAAAAGATTGCAATACTGCTAATATTGCTTGCCGCGTGCACTACAATAAACTATGAAGAACACACAGACGCAGGAAGCAAATACGTCCTGGACAACGGAATGATTGTACTGCTCAAAGAAAACCCTGACACAGGAATGATAGGAATAGATTTGATGCTAAAAAACACGATAGCAACAGACGGAGAAAAATACGGACTCGGATACTTCACAAACAGACTTCTGCTGGCAGGCACTGAAACAAGAACAAAAGAGCAAATCGTAAGAGAAATCGAAGCCAAAGGCGGAACAATAAAAACGCAGACATACGACGAATCAAACGAAATAATAATAGAAATACCAAGCGACAGCTTCAGCACAGCACTCGATGTTCTTCAAGACGCAATCCTTCACCCGACATTCCCGCCTGAAGAAATAGAAAAAGAAAGAACAACGCTGATTGGAGAACTCGAATCAAAAAAAGACGATCCTATGGTAATGTCAGAAGAACTATTCATGAAAACAATGTACAACGGATACCCATACCAGCACCCGGCAGACGGCTACGTTGAAACAGTCAAAACAATAACACGGGAAGACATCATCGACCACTACAAAACATGGTACGTGCCAAACAGAATCATATTAGCCATCGCAGGAAACATAAAAGAAAAACCAACAATAAAAGCAATCGAGTACCTGTTCAAAAAAATGAAATTCGCAAAAACGCCCGATGACGGAGCATTTGAAATGCCCACACGACTGGAAGCAAAAACAGCCACGCAAAACATGGACACAGAAAGCTTCTACATCAACTACGGGCACCAATTAGTGCCTGCAATACACCCTGACTTCATAAAACTCAGAATGGCAAACGCAATATTAGGAGCAGGCAGTTCAAGCAGGCTATTCTATGAACTGCGAGACAAAAGGGCTTTGGCTTACAGGGTATACTCAATAGCACCAAGCACGCGAAGCACAGGATTCGTGAAAACAGTGATGATGACAGGACCATCAACACTAAACGCGTCAGTTGACGGCATAAAAGAACAAATAGAATTGTTAAAAACGCAGGACGTGCCAGAAGACGAAATGAAATGGACAAAACAAAAAATCAGAGGATACTTCTTCCTGGACCACCAAAGAACAATAGACCAGGCAAACTATCTCGGCCTGTACGAAATGCAGGGATACGGCTACCATTATGATGTCGAGTATCCTGAGAAACTAAACCAAGTGACAGCTTCAGAGGTCAAATACGCAGCAAACACGTACTTCAACAATCCAGTAATAGCGATAATAGGACCGTTCGAAGCAGGAAAAATAGAATGAAAAAGAAAATCACAACGGAACCAAACCTTATAGACTTATTCGGCAAATTCAAAACAAAAAAAACCGCTCAACAGCTCAAGGATGAAGCACGCCAAGACTGGAACTAAATCTCGCAAGATTTTTATACAAACACTCTGCTGAACAAGCTAAAGCGCCAGTGGTCTAGCGGTTATGACACTGCCTTGCCAATAAAAAGCAGAAAGGCTGTTGCCCGGGTTCGAATCCCGGCTGGCGCATGAATCAAGATAAAAAGATTTCTGCAGCAATACGAGTCCTCCGGACAGAGAGACTCGCTCACACGTTCGCTCTGCGTCGGAAATTTGCTTAAGTCATATTCAGAAACTCCAAATTTCCGAGTGTGCTCAAAAACTCGGAGTATCAGCATATTATTTCAAACGAGTTTTTGACACATCCGCAGATGCTCACGAGTTCGCTCGGAATAATAAAGCTTTAAATACCAAAACAGGAGAACTCAAAGCTACGGGCCCGTAGCTTAGCCTGGTAGAGCATTGGTCTTATAAGACCGCAGCCGGCACAACAAACAAAACCGGCTGACTAAGTCCACCAAGGGTCAGGAGTTCGAATCTCCTCGGGCCCAGTTTATTTTTTCCTAATTCCCATCAATATGCCAATAACAACAAGCGCGATTATTGCCAATACACCCAACAAACCAGTAATATTAATGGCATTGCGTTGCAATGTTGCAACAATTTTTTCTTTAATAATGCCAGAACGATCTTCAAGCGG
>CAYUHB010000187.1:0-2370 GCA_964444355.1 uncultured Methanosarcinales archaeon | reverse complement strand
CAAACACCTCAACAAACTATACGGATACCAAGGAGTAGTAAGAAACAAAAGCGAAGTAAGACCGCAAGTCGCAGCAGCAAAATTCGAATGCCCAAGCTGCGGAAACACACACTCGATTTTACAGCTTGACAGCAAGTTCCAAGAACCAACAAGATGCAGCTGCGGAAGAAAAGGCAAATTCAGACTCGTAAGCAAAGAACTCGTAGACGCGCAAATGATGGTGCTCGAAGAAGTACCAGAACAGTTGGAAGGTGGAGAACAACCAAAAAGAATGAACATCCTCCTAAAAAACGATTTAGTTTCTCCACTAACCGAGAAAAGAACAAACCCGGGAGCAAGAGTGGCAGTAACAGGACAAGTAAAAGAAGTCCCAATATTCCTAAGAACAGGAGGACAAAGCACCAAGTTCGACCTGTTCATAGAAGCAAACCAGCTGGAAGGCGTAGACGAAGACTACAGCGAAATAAACATCTCACCAGAAGAACTCAAAGAAATCAAAGACCTGGCAGCAGACCCAAACCTAATGAAAAAAATAGTCAACTCAATGGCACCCAGCATCTACGGACACGACAAAATCAAAGAAGCACTCGCACTGCAACTGGCAGGAGGAGTACGAAAGAAAAGAGACGACGGAGTAATAACAAGAGGAGACATACACATGCTATTAGTAGGAGACCCAGGCGCGGCAAAATCACAACTACTCAAAAGAATACAGTTCGTAGCGCCCAAGGCACGATATGTAACAGGAAAAGGCGTATCCGGAGCCGGTCTAAGCGCGGCAGTAGTCAAAGACGAATTCCTTCAAGGATGGAGCCTTGAAGCAGGAGCACTAGTACTGGCAAACAAAGGAATAGTTTGCATTGACGAAATGGACAAGATGAGCAAAGAGGACGGCTGGGCAATGCACGAAGCACTCGAACAACAAAGCGTCACAATAAGCAAAGCAAACATCCAAGCAAGCCTAAGATGTGAAACAACAGTATTAGCAGCAGCAAACCCAAAATTCGGAAGATTCGACCCATACGACACAGTCGCCAGCCAAATAAACCTAGAACCAACACTCATCAACAGATTCGACCTAATATTCCCAATCAAAGACATCCCAGACGCAACAAAAGACGAAAAAATGGCAAAATTCATTTTAGAACTTCACAAAAATAACGTCGAAAAACCAGAAATCAACACAAAACTACTAAGAAAATACTTCGCATTCGCAAGACAAAACATATTCCCAAAACTAACAGACGCAGCAGCAGAAGAACTGCAGGAATATTATCTGAAAATGCGAGCATCAGCAAGCGGAGAAATAAAAGCAATCCCCATATCAGCAAGACAACTCGAAGGACTGGTAAGACTGTCAGAAGCATCAGCAAGATTGAGACTGAGCGACAAAGTACTCAAAAAAGACGCAAAAAAAGCAATAGAACTGATGGACTACTGCCTGAGACAGGTAGCACTTGATGAAAAAACAGGAACATTCGACATCGACAGAATAGCAACAGACACGCCGGCAAGCACAAGAAACAAGCTAATCATAATCAAAGAACTAATACAAGAACTAGAAGCAAAAGTAGGCAAAACAATACCAGCAGAAGATGTCATAAAAGCAGCAGCAGAAAAAGACATCATAGAAGCAGAAGCAGAAGAAATAATACAAAAATTAAAAAGAGCAGGAGACATATTCGAGCCAAGAAGAGGCTTTATTAGTAGGATTTAAATATAAAGAAAAGACAAATACAAAAAAAGATGGCGCAGGAAACCTTAGCAGAATACGTACGCCGGCTCCTACAACAAGGATATGATGCCGGAACAATCAGAACTACACTGATTAACGCAGGCTATTCTCCAACCGATGTCAATTACGCAATGCAACTCGCAGGAGCGCCTGCAGAAAGACGCATAAACACCAAAACACTCATAGTCGCATTTTTGATATTACTGGTGCTGGCAGGAGGCGTGCTGTTAATACTCAAACTCATACAGCCGCCACCAGTAGTACTAAGCTTTTCAGCAAACCTGTTCAGCACAAAAATATCAACCGGACAAGATTTAGCAGTAAACTTTGAAATACAAAACCCAAGCGGAAGAAAAACCAACGGCCTAATAGACTATAAAGTAACAGGACCAGAAGGCAAAATAGCGTCAAAAACAGAAAGCTTCACTGTAACAACACGCACAAGCGTTCCAAGCACACTATCACTGCCAGGAGCAACACAAGGAGCATACACACTAGAAGCAACATTAACTTACGGCGAAAAAACAATAATAAAAACAGCAGATTTTGAAATAACAGAAACAGCAAAAGCACCACCACCAGGAGAAGCACTAAAAGAAAAAACAACTGAAGCAGCAAAAATCTCACAACAAACC
>CAYUHB010000186.1:0-2393 GCA_964444355.1 uncultured Methanosarcinales archaeon | reverse complement strand
CAATTAAGAGCATTCAAAGAATCACCGGACTTCGAAAAATTAAAAGTAATTCTCAAAAAACACGACTTAATCAAATAAGCGGGCGAACTCCTTCTCAAACAACCGGGCAATATCCGCATCACGGATAATCATGACATTCTCATCATTCTCCTCATCGCCGTTCTTCGTAGGATTGTAGCTGCCGGTAATCACAGTATTCCCATCGACGACAAACACCTTATGATGCGCCTTGACAACCTTTGAAACATCCTTCAGTTTATCGTACTCGCTGTACTTGTCCTTTCTCGGATCAAAAATGCCCCGAACGTCAACACCCCTGCCCTTTTTCTCAACCAGCAAATCACCAATATCGTCGTCAGTAAAAGAGAACGTCATAAAATGAATAGAACTCTTTGCATCATCCAAGACCTTCAAAACGTGCCCTTTACAGTCATCCTCAGGGCAAAAATAGGCTTCCAGAAGGTTGCCATTAAGCTTCACCAAACCAGGAGCAGAATCACCCTTATGAAAGACCTTGCTGTAAAGCTCGTCAAACTCTGCCTGATAAGCCTTAGCCAGTGTCCTGCTCTGGACAAAAACAACATTGTTAGGAATAGTCATCTCCTGAGCAGGATTCCAGGAACCAGTCCAGACATACTCGCCGTCGATAATGCAGAACTTGTTGTGCATAAGACCAGAGCCAAACTCCTTAACAGCACCAGGCAAAGGATGCTCCTCGTCTACTACCAAGCTGGCATTCCTGGCTTCAAGAACCTCAAAAAAGGCATCATTTGCGTGATACAAAGCACAGGATAAGGAAACTGTAGAATTGGTCTTTTCCTCAAAGACCTGCCTGCAGTCTGATTGATCGCAGAAAAAAGCCTCTATAGAACCTGTTTCCTCAGGAATACGGACAACAAGACCGGTAAGACAGCCGGCAAGCAGCAACAGCAAAATAGCCCATTTACCCATAGAACCATTTATAAATACCTCCTCTATAATCCTTCTGTTGCCACTCCGTAGTAGTCGAAAAGCGAAAGATTTAAATATGTCATATACTATACGGGAGTAGTAACAGGGGTGTAAGAGGCGATAAAAGCATTCTTACTCCTAATATTTCAAAATCACCTCTTTTTCCCTCGCAGGCGTCCGCAAGGGCGTCTGCAGGGTTTAAAATAACCTTCCAGATGAACGTCTCTTCCTAGAATTGGCCACCAGCTGGCTTTTTCTTCTCGTAAGAGCAAAAAAGAGCAAGCCTCCCAAACCAAAGCCAATAACAAAGATAAAGACTTCCCTGGGCACGGCAAAAGCAGGAGGCTTTGGAGCCACAACAGGAGGCTCCTCCCTGAAGTAAATGTCCAAATTAGACAATTCCAACGCATACTCAGTAAACAGCAAAGACGAAATCCTGTCAAAGTCCTTCAAAGAATTAGCATATTCGTAATAACTGTAAGCGATAATCGGGAAAATATTCTTCTTCTGGGCTTTAATCAAAGCCTGACGGGCAATGTCCAATTTCAAATTAATAATCTCATTAAAACGAGCCTCCTCAACACCAATCAAGCTCAGCAAAACATCAGCCTCTGCCTTTGACTTAGAAGCGACGTACAAACAAGTAATGTACTTTCCATTCCCCAGCAAAACATACGCCCTGTCAATGTCATCTCTAGTTGCATCAAGAGCTTCAGGAATCATGCTTTTCACGTAATTATAACGCTCCTCTGCCTCAGAAATCTTGGAAATGCACACTGACTTCAAGCCATTCTGGTCAACAAAAATGCCCTGCTCGTCACCAAAAAACCTCGCCCAGGTAATGCCTGAAAACAAGCGCTCTTCAGCATAGCCGATATCACCAGCAACATCAGTATCGTTTCTGTCCAATGCCTCGGAAACCTTATCCAAAGTATCTTTTGAATCGCCAACACGCTCCATAACAGCCATCAGCGTCTGAGCATCACTCAAACTGGAAATATTCCTCGACTCAAAATCCTTGCTGACATCATCAATCTCCTTCTTCAATTCCTTAACCTTATCGATTAACAGCGCTTTCGAAAAATTCTGCTCCTGATACCAAGCCCGCTTGTAATCCACGTTAGCGCGGAAACAATATGAAGCAGCAGCATAATAAGCACCCTGCGACTGGTCGCGCGCAGCACGCTCAGTAAAATTGCTTAGCGAGGACAAGTTTGCCTTCAAAGGCTTTGAAAGAAAATCAGCAGTGCGCTGGCACAAATCATTAGAAACCTCGCGCATAATACGCTGATACCTGCCCTCAATCTGCAAAGAATCATTTGTAATCCCCTGAGGAACACCCAAAGCAAGCTCCAAAGTTTCACCAAGAGTGGTCACTTCCCTGACAGACAAATTCAACTCTCCGCCATACTGTATAAGATCTATAGTAGTATTATCGTCCT
>CAYUHB010000185.1:0-2407 GCA_964444355.1 uncultured Methanosarcinales archaeon | reverse complement strand
AAAACGTGGAGCCGCTGGCTGAAAAATGTTCTGAAGCCTTGAGGATTCTAAGAAATTACAAGGCCAATGTCACCAAATTTGTGATACAGGACCAGCTCCGTGCTTCGTAATGTAACCACTTAATAATAGTAAAATTTATAAACTCTTCTTCTATAGCTTGACTGGGAGTATGGAAAAGTTTGAAATCTTATTGGAGCGCGCTCATTTGGACGCGCTGAAAGGTACCAGCCGTTTTGATAGAGGCTTCATTATAGGCAAACTTGATTCAGGCTTGTTCGTTGCAGAAGATTCCTATAAGCTTCCTCCCGGAAGAGGACTGATTGTTCATACTGATATTAAGCATATAATTGTGAGGGCTCTGCCTGAAAGCAAGGCATTTATACCTTACATTAATGATACTGACAAAAAGAGGCAGATGGGTTATGCTATTGCTCTGCTTCAGGCAGAAGAGAATACCCGTTTGAAGAGGTCTTTTGCTTACTGCGTCATAAATGGCGATGTATCTTTTAAGCGCGTTGTACGATACTCCGATGCAGAAGGTTATTTGTTCAAGGATTTGTTGTTTGGGTTGCGTGGCGAAGATAGTAAATAGTGAAAAGCCACATTACATCAGAATCATCCGATATCGTTTCTATGCCTGATATGATTGATTCAGCGACTATTCTTACATCGTTATCATAGGTTTTAGTTTTTAATTTGTTTATCTCCCTTTTTACATAATCAAAATCTCCTTTGGAATTAACTACTATCTTCCATATTTCTGCAAGCTTCATATCTACAAATTTCAAGACTTCTTGCATATATGCTGCTTCGACAGCCTGAGGAAAATAAACAAAATTCTCCGACAGGTCTATGTATCGGTTTTCGCATTTTATTCTGAGTGTTTCCACTTCTTTGGCGTATTCTTCTGCAAATGTTTTGTAGTCTTCTTCTGTTAAGGACGTTTTGAATTGTTTAAATTGGTCGCATTTTTGCATTAATTGGTCCATGAACTGCGATAAGACATGATATGCCACGCTTCTTGGAATAAGCGGCACAAGAGTATCAAGTTCTTTTTCCATTTTGTCCCTTTCCTGAAGGGGAACTGTGATTACCCTGCCTACGAATGCATTAATGAAGTTATTTACCCAAAGAAGTTTTTTCTCCTTAAACATGCCGCTAAAAACCAATCCGCGAAGTTCATTTAAACCGGTTTTTGTTAGCGTGCATTTTGGATAAAGTATTACTTTTTTTATGAACTGAAAATCTTCGTTATCTGCTGCTTTTACGATTACATTTGTATCTAATGTGAATTCTTCATTATTGCTCATTCTGCCAAGCAGTTCTGCTTTTCTCTCTTGGTACGTCATAAAAAATAAGAAAAAAGCGGAGTTTAAAATGATTTCTTCGTTTCAGTCTAGAAACTGATGCGCATCAGGTTTTGTAATGGAAAGCTTTTTATATAAGTTTGTATATACTTGTATATTAATGAGTAAGATTGTATTTGATACCGACGGTCTTATCAAGCTGGTGCGTTCCGGAATTTTTCAGCAGATACGGCACGATTGCATTATTTCGGAGCGCGTTTATGAAGAAGCCGTTGTTGCTGGAAAGAAAAGACTATACGGCGATGCGTACCAAATCGAGCGGTTTGTTCATGAAGGAAAAATACAAGTGAGAAAGGTCCGCGTAAAAACAGCAATTCCTGGATTGGGTAAAGGCGAATTGAGCGCGATGGATTGTTTCAATCAGGTTAATGCTGATGTTATTGTCAGCGATGACAGGAAATTTTTGAGCGTGCTCGAGGAGAAGGGAATGCCTTTTGTTGTCCCGACAGAATGCATTGTTGCGCTTGTCGCTGCAAAGAAAATTCAGGAGAAGGAAGGGCTTGAAGCGCTCGAAAAGATTAAGGAATTTGTGTCAAAAGAAAATTATGAACGCGCTGTCGAAGCGCTTGGAGGTAAACTATGACAACCGTATCATATCCATTGAGGATTCCTGAAGAGATTTTTGTGCTTTCGCGCCTGCGCGCGCAGGAAGAGCATTTGGACCAGGCTACAACACTGCGCCAGTTTTTGCATACCGGCGCAGAAGAGTATGTTGTTCACCTTGTTGCCGAAGGAAGAATTAGCATCGGAAAAGCAGCGGAAATACTTAACACGACAGTTTACGACTTGCAGCGTATTGCGCAAAAGCACGGCGTCAGGCTTGGAGCGGCGCCTGAGCAGGCAAGGAAGAGCAGGGAAACTGCAAAGAGAATCTTTTGAAAATGAACAAATGCGTGTTTTGTGGAAAAGTTTATGAAGAATTTATGCTGTCTAATTACAATCTTGGTTTATGCCGCATTTGTTTTGATAAAAATGAGAGAGCGCTGATAGAAAAGGATTATTGTTGCGATGTGGTGAAACACAAAATTACTTGCCCAAAA
>CAYUHB010000184.1:0-2430 GCA_964444355.1 uncultured Methanosarcinales archaeon | reverse complement strand
CCTGCATCGAAGGAGGTTTGAACGATATTGATATTAAGCAGGATAACAAAATCCGTGTTTGTGTTGTTGCTGCTTCGAGAGGTTATCCTGATTCGAAAGAGGTTGCGAAAGTTAAGGGCAAGCGTATTTTTGGTCTTGATGAAGTGATGGACGCTGCTGGTGTTAAATTGTATAATGTGGGTTTTGTTCCAGTTAAGGTTTTTGGCGCTGGCATCAAGGTCGAGGATGGCAAATTTTATGCGAATGGCGGCAGGCTTTGCAGCATTGTCGGAGAAAGCGCAAATATTCGTTATTCTCGTTCCGCTGCGCTGGCAGCTATGGGTTTGATTTCTGTTGAAGGCAATAACCTGCACTACCGCACTGATATCGGCCACCGTGATGTTGAAAGGTGTCAAAGATGACTGAAGATCCTTACCTTCGCGATATTAAGCAGAAAGCTGTTACATCTGACTTGATGTCTGAAATATGCGAGGGTACGCTGCGTAATTCTCCGTATGCCCGTGTTGTTGACGGCTGGGATATGCCTTTTTTGGATTTTTCCGGCAAATACTTGTGTGTTGTTCATTCAGCAGGCGGTGACCCGAATGAAAATGATGTCGGCAAGCACGCCGCTTCCTTGGTGGACAGGTTAGTTGCTCAAGCAAAGTCTATTGGCGCCACTCCTGTTGCTTTTAGT
Source organism: uncultured Methanosarcinales archaeon (assembly GCA_964444355.1). Lineage (GTDB taxonomy): Archaea > Nanobdellota > Nanobdellia > Woesearchaeales > ARS49 > CABMGU01. The sequence continues at coordinate 1,754 of CAYUHB010000184.1, read as the reverse complement.
AATGTTATTGATGCGAACAAGATCGAGGGCGGAATGGATGTGCTGATTAAGAATGCTTTGCTTTCTCGTGCAAACCATTATCGTCTTATTGCTCTTCGTGGCGAGACCGCCATTCTTGGCTCTCGTGTGAGGGATGTTAATATGAGCGGCACTATGATTAGTATTGTGCCAAAAGATGGCAGGTTTACTGTTGGAACTTTCACCGACGAGAACACTCATACTAAGTATGCTATTTTTGATCCTGGCAAAGAGCTTGTTACTGCTAATTCTGATGGTATTGGCACTAAGACTGATTGTTATGACCGTGCTGATAAGCGTGAAGAGGGTGTTGATGATGAGTTTGCAATGCTTGATGATGATACTTCCCGTTATGGGGGGTGTTGTCAGGGTTTCTTCAAGTCTTGCTGAAACGCGTGGCAATGTCAACTTTGAGGCTATTTGCAGGCGTGCTTCTCGTCGGGGCGAGGAGATGGGATTTACTGCAATTATGCAGCGCGAGGACGTGGGTGACAGGATTCGTGGTTATACTTCGGCAACTTATAACATAAGCGGGACTGTTGTCTGCACTGTTAGTGATTATCGTTTGAGACATCCTTTGCATCCTTCTGCTGGCGAGCACGTTATTGCCATTAGGAGCAAGACTCCAAATCCCAGGAGTAATGGTCTTACTGACAAGCGCGATGCAATGGTTGCGATGTTTGGCGAGGACTGGCATACTAAAGATGCTGCCAAGCCGTTTTTGGAGTATTTGACTTCTCCTTCTGTTATTTTGTATCCGCTTTTCAGGAGGTTGACTGACAGCGGTGTGGGAAAAAGTGTCTGTCATATGAGCGGTCATTCTTTCAAAAAGAAGCTGGCAGGGCCTTTTGCAAAAGAGGAATTATTTGTTCGTCTGGAAAATATTTTTCCTCCTGATGAGAGAGATTTGGCTATGGCAAGGGCTATTGGTTCTTTGCCCAAGAGCGCTGCTCGTGCCTTGCCTGAGAATCTTTACGCTAAATGGCCTATGAACCATGATGGTTTTGTTACTACCAACAATCCTGAAGAAGCCATCAAGGTTATTGAGGAGTTTGGTTTTGAGGCTCGTGATGTTGGCGTGCTTGAAGAAGCCAAAATAATAAACGGCAAACTTAAGACCGGCGTTGAGCTTAAGGACATTAAGGACTCTAAAGGAGAGAACATTTACTTCGACGGGAGAAACTGAGTATGGAAAGCTTGTATGTGCCTAAAGATGAGCCTATGCGTGATGCCCTGTTCATGTCAGGCAAAGGCACAAACGTCCAGAAGGTAATTGAGGCGTACATTGCTGACCGTGATGCTGGAAAAGTTGTACATAAGCCTGTCTTGATTTTCACTGACAATCCCGATTCTAATGCTGTCAGGATTGCGAAAGAGAATTACAGGGATCAGGGCGTTGTTCTTCCTGTTGTTTTCAAATCGTACAGGGAATTTATGAAGTACCCTGGCGCTACGAGAGGCAAATATGATATGGAGCAGTGCAGGATGCTTGATGATTTCGGTATCGATTGTGTTGTTCTTGCTGGCTATGACTGGATTGTTACTCCGATTATTTGCGAGAATTTCTTGACTCTTAATGTTCACCCTGGCGATTTGCGCGTTAAGAAGCCCAATGGCAAGCCCGCGTATGCTGGTCTTGCTTGGGTGCCAAGCGCAAAAGCAGTGCTTGCTGGCGAGAATAATTTTTATACTTCTGTTCACGTTGTTACTCCTATACTTGACGGCGGTTTTGTTCT
>CAYUHB010000183.1:0-2437 GCA_964444355.1 uncultured Methanosarcinales archaeon | reverse complement strand
CAATATCAGTAATAGCAAGACAAGTCGTACGCACCCAAGTAGGCTGGATGATTGCAACATTCATAGCAATAGCAGCAGCAATAATCTCAAGCTACATAGTAATACACCAGCGCAGAGCAACAAAACCAAAACAGAAAAAGAAAACAATCATAGTGCCAACACTAATAGACAACGAGCAAAAAATAGTCAACTTCCTCAAAGAAAACGGAGAAGTCTGGCAAAAACAAATACAACAGGCAACAACCTTCTCAAAAGCAAAAGTCAGCAGAATACTCAGGAATCTCGAAGAAAGAGGAGTAATAACCAAAACAATCTACGGAAACACCAACAAGATAGCGCTGAAGAAGTAATTCTCATGTTTCGTGTTGTTTCATCTCGTTTCACGGAGTTATTTAATAGGCGCCTGTTAGCATAAGGAGCATAAGCCACCATCCACGAGTGTGCGACGGGGGTCCACGAAACCCCCTCGCTACTCAATTTTCTCATGAAAACATTAACATTCATAGAAACGGAAGAAGACGTCAAAGAGTTTGTTAAAAAGATAAAGAAATCCGGAAAAAAGCTTTAATGCATTTCTCCAATATAAAAAAGACGGACCTTATTATAAGAAAAATCTTTCGGCAGCACTCTTGTATCTCTTTCAGGCACATTCCTGTTGTGACCGGACAAATCAGCACAAACAATACCATAAACAGAATCTGCCAGTCCAGTCTCCCAATCAGCACTCTGACTTTCAAGAGCCTTTATCTCGGTTTTGGCACCGTCTGACAAAACCTCACCAAGTTCCTTATGAGCATCCAAAATAGAAATACGAACTGGTGCTTTAGGCACAAACGGCACAGCCGTCTCAACAACCCTACACCATCTAGGCTCTTGATACCAAGGAGGCTTAACACTGTTTTCTTCTTCACCCATAAAAACACCTCAACCCACTTTTTAATGAAAAAAAGAAACAAGAAGAAGTATAAAAGGATTACTATTCAGCACTTATCGCAAAAGCCGAACTCGCCCTCCCTCAGGGATTGCGGAAAAAATTGTGAACTGCAAAAATTATGAGTTTTTGGGGTTTATGCGCAGATAATTATTTAAATCCAGAAAGCGCATTAAAAATAATGCCACACTTTATTAACAGCAAAACTATCGGTTTGGATAAGGAATTGAATGACCTGGACCTGTTCGTCCTTGAATTCACTAAAATTCTTGAAAAGCGCACACCTTATGCTGTTGTCAGCGGTTATGTTGCTTTATTGTTCGGCAGATCCAGGGCAACAGAAGATGTAGATATTATCATTCCAAAAATTGACAGGGAAAAATTCCTCAAATTATTTGAAGATTTGGAAAAAGAAGGATATTGGTGCCTTAATGCAGATGATACCCATTCCTTATTTGATGATTATTTGACACAAAAGGTGGCTGTTCGTTTCGCCAAAAAAAATAACGTCATACCAAACATTGAACTCAAATTTGCCAAAAACGATTTTGATTTAATGACGATTAAAGAAAGAATCAAAGTCCAAACTTTAAAAGGCGCAATCTACATCAGCCGGCTTGAAGAAGAGATTGCCTACAAAGAAGCAGTGCTCGGCTCTGAAAAAGACCTGGAAGATGCCCGGTTTTTGAGAAAAGTCTTTGAGAAAAATTTAAATCCAATGAAGATTGAAGAGATTAAAAAAACACTAAAATGATTTTTGACAAAAAAAGCAATCAAAAAGAAAGAGAATGGTTCATTGACTACTGGGCAGAATTTGTCAGAACCCACTCTGACCAGGAATGGTCCAGACAGCAGAATGTTCTGATTAACTCTGCTTTAAGAAATGCCAAACAGTTCAGCCGGGAAGAATACCTGAATTCTAAACAAGTTTTTTAGAGAAAAAAAAGGTCATGAGGGTTTGGGTTTTAATTAAGTTTTTGCACAGATAATATAAACACCAGAACCCTCAGCAGCACCTTGTCGATTACAAGAAGTTGCTCCAGGTGTACACCAACCATCATCACAATCACTAGCTCTTAACTCACAATCTCTCCCACCTTTCATTCCAAAAACAATGCGCTTTCCAGTAGAGCAAGTTGCATTTGACCAACAATTGTCATTACAATGGTTTCCCGCCACTGCTTCTACTTCAATAAGAAAAGCTCCGTTACTAGAAGTAGTGATATTTTTCTCAACATAAATGCCTTGTCCACCAGTAAAATAACCAGCATAACCACTACCAGAAGCAACAGTTGATCCATAAACACCATAACTCCTACTAAAACCATAAACACCAGTGCCACCGGTCGCTGATGAGGATTCACCATAAACTCCAGTACCTGAAGAGGATGCGGTTTTCCCGTAGACCCCATAATTTACTCCAGTATCATTCAAAGCATAACCATAAACTCCACTCCCAGTATCAGAATCTGTCCGACCATAAACACCATAATTATTTCCTGTGAA
>CAYUHB010000182.1:0-2441 GCA_964444355.1 uncultured Methanosarcinales archaeon | reverse complement strand
GGCAGTTTCTTGGGAACAGGAACAATAATAGTGCCCGTGGAGAAAGAAGACCTTCTCAAAGAGATATTTGACCAATGGCAGGTAAAGTATAACATACAAAGGATACTGCTTGGTTAATGGAATTAACTAATGCTGCGGAATGAGTGAGTAAAGTTAACAGTATTAACTTAGTATGTTGTCACTATAAAGTGACTATAAAAACGATAGGTTTATATATAGTAAGAGCTTAGATGGTGATATTCGAGGTGGGTGAAAATGACAGAAGACGAAAAACGCGGACAATTCCCGATAATGGGCGACCCAAGACGCAATTACAATGGATATAATTACAACGTAGATATAACGCCAAAAATAGGTTCTGAACTTTATAACGATTACATGCAGAATGTTTTGCACTGCTACAAATGCCTTGCTAAAGGAGACGAGTTGCTTTGCAAACAAATCAGAGAAAACGCTCCTGTCTGCGAAAAATACCGACCGCCAGTTCAACCTCCACCAGGAGCGGCAGCGGCTGCGTAAATGTAAACAAAAATGACAAACGACGAAAAACCAAAAGAAGATAAGCGCGGTAAATTTAAATGCCCGGATTACCACCAACTCCGGCAATTAAATGACGCGGGAATCAAACAAGCATACATAAAATGCGACGAATGTTATTTAAAGCCGGAAAGCGACGAATGCAAACTATACCGGAAATCATTTCCTGACGCTTGCGAAAAATACCAACAGCCAGGACCAACGCCTGTATAAAAGGTGCAAACCATGGAAACATACAAAACAGAAACAAATTGGATGCGCGATTACGTTTTACCAGCTTTCAGATTCCACTTTAGCGAAATAGCTGAAAATTACAGGCGAAATTGTGAAGAGACAGCGTACGAATTAGAAAGAATAGCCCGCAGAGTAGACCTCAGAAAGGCAGGCGTATTCGAGTCCTTGCGCAACCTCGTGGCAATAAGAACAGACAGCGACAATATCTGGCGCGATTTACGCAAGTCAGTTGAAGATGCAGAAACAAAAAGAAATCAAGATTTATCAAATAGAATTAAGGAAACAGAAATCTATATTCTACCTCCCACAGACAACCACAGGCCACGAGCAGCTGCGTAATTCTAAAAAAATAAAAAGTTTTATATATAAGACCAATCTTATGAATAAGATAAGACTTACTTGGAGGCTGAAATCATGACTGAAATAATTGAAATGGGAACTGTAAGTTCGCGAGGACAAATATGCATACCCAACGATATACGAGACGAGATGGGACTAAAAGAAGGAAACAAAGTCCTGTTTGTTCTGCAGGATGAATCATTGTTAGTTAAAAAGGTAACTATGCAAACTTTTGCAGAAATTACCAGGCCGCTAAAAGAAGCAGCAAAGAGAGCGGGATTCAAGGAATCTGAAGTAGACGGCATAGTGCATAGGTCAAGAAAAAGATGAAAATTACAGCGGATACTAACGTATTAGTTTCTGCCACTTTCTGATAAAAATAGTCAGTCCTGACGAATTCCTAAAAAAATAAAAAAATATCAGCCCTTAAAGAAGGACATAATCTTAGACCAAACACCAGGCTTTGCAGGCATCGGCTCCGGCATTTTTCGCTCAGGAATCTTTGCCGGCAACGGCTCACGCACTTCTGCCCTAGCAACAGATGTCTTCATAACCGTCGGCGGAACAGGCTGAGCTTCGATAGTCGGCTTTGAACACTGGTCAAGACACAATTTAATCTTCGGAGCGCATTCCTGCTCTGTTATCTTTTCTTCCATACAAACCTGCTTGATCTTCCCGCACTTATCATCACAAGTAGCAACAGGAGGCAGGATAGGCCTGCACTGGTCAAGGCACTCAACAATCACTTTCCCGCAATTATCAGCGCCAGCACTCTTGCACTTATAGTAACCGAGCACGCACTCAGAATCACACGAGTATCCAAGCTGAGAACAGACAGGACACGGACCGCAAGCCGATTGAGTAGGACAGCCAGGCTCAACAGGATTGCAGTTCATCAAACAAGAATCAATCTTCATCTTGCACGAAGCATCATCAGTATTGTACTTGGCACATTCTTCCTTTATAGAGTAACATTTGTCCTGGCACGAATAAGCAACAGGAGGCATGACAATCGTAGGCTGAGGAACAATTTGTGGCTGGCAGTTCTTTACGCACTGGCCAAGCATTCCATTGCAGTCATATGCCACAGTAGACGGCTTCTGACCGCAACTGGAAAAATCAATCTTACACTTCTCCTCACAAGAATAAGCAGGCATCGGCTTAATCACAGGCTGAGGCGTGATAATTTGAGTCGCAACAGGCAATGGCTTGACATAAGCATCAACCAAAGACGGCTCTGGCTGAGTCTTGCACTGCAAAACACAGATATTCACGCACTTCTCAGCAGAAGTTGTCTGAGTGCAATCCTTCTTGCACGCAGAATAACAATC
>CAYUHB010000181.1:0-2451 GCA_964444355.1 uncultured Methanosarcinales archaeon | reverse complement strand
AAATCAAAGAACGCCAAATAGGCATACTGAAAGTAAGCACAAGACTCCACACAAAAGACAAAGTCACAAGCAAGCACGTTTACAGGATAACAGTCCTTTTCAAAGCAGTCCCCTTCAAAAGAGGAGACACCGTAATCCTGCACGGAGAACAAGTGCAAATACTAAACATAGGCGCAAAAGCACAAGTAAAAGACATCAAAAGCGGAGCAAAAAGAATTGTAAACCTTGAATTACTCAAGCCCCAGTAAAACGCTGTTTCTGGTATTCTTCAACCAACTGCGCAAGAACAACACGCTCAGAACGAACCTTGTCAAGCCAGGTTTTGTCGACAAAAACAACACGATCCAAAATCTCGCATTTTGGCGCAGGAACGCAGGCAAAAGGCAGATGAGCCTTGGCAGACCTTGAAGGCATCTTGGCACAAACCAAGACCTGAACATCACTCTCCTGCAGGAATTTAACCGCTTTCTCACTCATTTGATTGCAGTCATCAACAAAAACCACTGAATCAAGAAAATCCTTATTAGAAAAAACTTCATCCCAGCCAAGCCTTTCCAAATGAAGAATAGAAACAACATCCTTTTTCAACAAAACACGCTCGAGAAAAGCAATCTGACACTTCAGTCTTTCATGCACCCTGAAAGCATTATCAAGACGCTGAGACAAAGACATAATCTGGGACTCCTTTAAACGAGCAATATCTGCATGAGTCTTAGGCCGGACGAGAGTAGAAACACGCTGTTTCAAAACAGAAGACTCCTGCTCAAAAACACGCAACTTCTGCTCAAATGCCTTATTCTTCTCAAACAAGACCACATTATCTTTTCTTGCGCGGGAAAGAGCAGAATACAAACGAACAACATCATCATCACGCTTCTCCTCAATAATCTCCTCCTCTTTTTTCTCTTCTTTCGGAGTCAAAAGCGCAAGAGCACCACGAATACTAATCTCCTCCTTCAAAACAAGCTCAACAACATCCTCAAAAACACTCAAACGCCTCTCCTTCTCCAAAAAAGAACGAATCCTTGCCAGAAGAGGCTTGACCTTCCTGAAAGCAAGCAAAGCACTAGCCAAAGCATCCATCTCATGACTGTTCTGAAATGAAAAACCAGCAGTCATACGCCTCTTTTCATCAACACGAACATCCTCAGAAGGACCAACAACCCTTGCGCCAAGCTTTACAGAACAATCATCAACAAAAGAAGGAATCTTGGACTTATCGCTCCCAACCAAAATAACCCTGCCAAATTTCATCAATTTCGCAATCAAAGAATCCAAATCAAGACCCTTCCCAGAACCAACAGCAACAAGCCCGCCATTCAAATCAAGAACAGCCCAGCCAACAGCAGTACCAGGATCAACTCCAGCAACAAGCTTACTTAACAATAATATTGCCTCTGCCCTTTTTTATCCTCTTAAGCAAACCTTTAGCCTCCAAATCATCAATCATCAAAGAAATCTTGGCTTCAGAATAAGGAAAGTTCTTCCTGATATCCTTTTGAGTGGTTCGACCACCTTCCTTCTCAACAAACTCCAAAATTCTTTGCAAGTCATCAGCAACCTCCCTCACAATCTTCCTTGGCCGGGAAACCCTGTAAGCAACAAAAGCCAAAACGGCAAAAACAAAAAGCCAAATAAGCCAAGAAGTTACAGGAGCATCCTGAACAACATCCTCGACCAAAGGAACCTCAGGAGTCTCAACAGAAAGCTCATCAACGTTAGGAAGCAAAATCAAGTCAAAAACATAATCGCCATCTGAAACAGCAGAAATGTTCTCATCAATGTCTGAGTCTTTGAAACGAGCACTCAAAGTATAATTGCCAGGCGGAACCGAGAAAGAATAAGCTCCACCAACAGCAACCATCTGCTGTCTTGGAGAAGTATCAATCTCAACCACTGAATTCGGCATCTTATTCAGGCCAAAGTCATAAACAGTTCCGTGAATGACTGCTCCCAAAACAGAAGGAAGCAACACCAACAATACCCAAACCCACTTCATACACCATGTTGCTTGCGTTCACGTATATAAAGATTACGGGCTTTTTGATGAAAAAGAAGCCCAAATTGGCTTCCTTAAAGTAAAAGAAGGAAGAATGAAGTCTTGTAAAGCTTTAAAGGGAGAATGACGGTTTCTTTAATCCCTGTTTTGAAAGTATGTTTATAAACGACTTCAACCATTGATAACAGTATGAAATTCAACTATGGAGGCAGATAAAATGAAACAATGGATAGCAATACTCGCTATATTGTTGGTGGCATTAGCTCCAGCAGTATATGCTGAAGAAAACGACACCCAAGCTGGCGAAGGAAACGAAACCAGAGAAGCGGGCAAAGACATGCAAGAACAAGCAAAAGGACTCCGCGTAATTGCCCAAGAAGCAAAGGCAGAACACACACGCGGAAAAATCGCAGAAATAGGAGAAGGACTCAAAGCGTGCAAAAACAGCAAGA
>CAYUHB010000180.1:0-2477 GCA_964444355.1 uncultured Methanosarcinales archaeon | reverse complement strand
TTGGATAGTGTTCTTTTGTTATTACTACTGAAAACCCTTCTGTGTTTGGGTGTATTGATAGAAATGCCAGGTATTTGTCGTTTTCCCATATTTTGTGGCAGGGTGCTTCTCCTTTTGCTATTTTGCAGAATACGCAGTCTTTCATTTTATTTGTTGAACACTTTCATTATGTCTGCTGGCACGAAGATTATTTTCTGGCTTGGGTCTGTGCTGATGTCTGCTATTGTTGATAGTGTTCTTAAATTGAACGCTGTTGGGTCTTTTCCCAGTATTTGCGCTGCTTTTGCGAGGTTTTCTGCTGCTTTGATTTCTCCTTCTGATTTGATGATTGTTGCTCTTCTTTCTCTTTCTGCTTCTGCTTGTTTTGCCATTACTCTTTTCATTGTTTCTGGGAGTTCTATTTCCTGTATTTTTACGTCTATGACGTCTATGCCCCAGGGGTCTGTTGCTTTGTCTACTATTTTTTTGATGTCGTCTGCTACTTGTTCTCTTTTTGATAGTATTGTGTCAAGGTCTGCTTTTCCTACTGCGTCTCTTAGTGCTGCTCTTGCGAATTGTGAAACACCCGTAATATAGTCTTCTATCTCCAGTATTGCTTTGGATGGTTTTAGCACTCTGAAGAATATGACTGCGTTTACTTTTAGTGGGACGTTGTCTGCTGTCATTGCTTCCTGTGGTTCTACGTCTACTGTGCTGACTCTTAAATCAAGTCTTTGTGTTTTGTCGATTATTGGTATTACCCATTTTAGTCCTGGTTCTATTACGTCTTTGAATCTTCCTAGTCTGAAGCGTACTAATCTTTGGTATTCAAAAACAAGTCTTAATCCCCATAATACTATTATCAAAACTAATACTGCTATTGCATATAGTAGTGCTGCCATTTTTTACCCCCGATTATTTCTTGACGATATCTAATTTTAAGTGTAATTCTTTTAGGAATTCCGGTGTCCATTCTTGCGGGCTGCCGTCTAATGGATTCGTGCTTGCTTTGTCTCTTGGGAATGCTATTACTTCTCTTATGTCGTTTAGTCCGCACATTAGTGCTACGAACCTGTCGAATCCTATTGCTATTCCGCCGTGTGGTGGTACTCCGTATTTGAATGCTCTGAACATGAAGTCAAATCTTTTTTCTGCTTCTTCATACTCTAGTCCGATTACGTGTAGTACTCTTGCTTGGGTGTCTTTTCTGTTGATTCGTATGCTTCCTCCGCCGAGTTCTACTCCGTTCAGTACGCAGTCGTATGCTTTTGCTCTTACTTCTCCTGGCGCTGTTTCGAGTTTGTCCATGTCTTCGTCTTTTGGGTGTGTGAATATGTGGTGTTTTGCCTGCCAGTTGTTTATTTCTTCGCTCCATTCGTACATTGGGAAGTCTATTACCCAGCAGAATTTGTATTCGTCTTTTATCAGGTCTAATTTTTTGCCTACTGCCAGTCTGACTTGTCCGAGTGCTGTTGCTGCTTTTTCCCATTCGTCTGCTGCGAATAATAGTAAGTCTCCTTCTTGTGCGTTTGTTTGTGTGATTAGTTGTGCTTGTATGTTTGCTTGGAAGTATTTTACTATGCTTCCTTCGAGGACGTTTTTGCCGATTGCTTTCATCCACGCTAGTCCTGGCAGTTTGTAGAGTTTTGCTATTTCAATTAGTTCTTCTATTTCTGTTCTTGTGAACTTGCCTGCTCCTTTTGCGTTCAGGCAGAATACTTTTCCTTTTTTGTCTGCTATGCTTTTGAATATTCCGAAGTCTGAGTGTTTTACAGTGTCTGTTACATCTACGAATTCCAGTCCGAATCTTAGGTCTGGCTTGTCGCTTCCGTACTTGTTCATTGCGTCGTGGTATGTCATTCTTTGGAATGGTGTTTGGACATCTGCGTTGATGACTTTTTTGTAGATGTGTTTTATCATGCCTTCTATGATGTCCTGTACGTCTTTTTCGTCTATGAAGCTCATTTCGAGGTCTATTTGCGTGAATTCTGGCTGTCTGTCTGCTCGCAGGTCTTCGTCTCTCATGCATCTTGCTAGTTGGAAGTACCTGTCGCATCCTGATATCATTAGGAGTTGTTTGTATGTTTGAGGGCTTTCTGGTAGTGCGAAGAATTTGCCTGGGTGTACTCTGCTTGGTGTTTTGAATACTCTTGCTCCTCCTGGTGTTGTTCTTACGAGCATTGGTGTTTCTATTTCCATGAAGTTTTGTGAGGACAGGTATTCTCTTGCTGCTTGTGCTGCTTGGTGTCTTATGAGGAGTCTTTGCTGCATTGTTGGTCTTCTTAGGTCAAGGTATCTGTGCAGTAGTCTTAGGTCTTCGCTTGGCACTGTTCTGTCGTCTACTTCGAACGGTGGTGTTTCTGCTTGGTCGAGAATTTGCAAATTGTCGCATAAAACTTCAACCTCTCCAGTCACTATTTTTGTGTTTGTCATTCCTTGTGGTCTGAGTCTTACGTGTCCTGTGATTTGTAGTACCCATTCCCTTCCGATATGCTGTG
>CAYUHB010000179.1:0-2494 GCA_964444355.1 uncultured Methanosarcinales archaeon | reverse complement strand
GCTTCTCATAACGAGGCTGGCACTGGCGTCAAAAGGGAGTCTAAGTTTGATTTTGCTTTGGCTGCTGCTGATAACATTTCCGGCTTGATTTATGCTTATGCGTTGATGAGAAAAACTATTGTTGGCATGGATGTTGCTGGTTTGAAGAAGCGTTTGAAGGAGAAGCGTTTTGCTGCGAACTGCAACAGGGATAAAATCTTTGATATCGAGAAAGCCGGCATTCCTTTGGACAAATTTTTGGAAATTTCTATCAGGGCAATGCAGGGTATTGCGGATAGGATTGGGTTGAAGTAGGAAAACTTTATAAGTCAATTCTGGAAATTTCTTGCTATACCACGGGGTTGTGATCTAACATCCGTTTTTGGATGTTTTCTCACACGGAGAAATTCTGTTTTGTCAACGCTTTTGTCCGTCGATAAATATAGAAAGATGTTGTTGTATAAATATTTTTGGTACGGCTTAAAAAGTTTGCGATTGTGCGCAAGTGCGCATGTTGGCGTGCAAACAATTTTGAAAAAATTAATTCGTGGTGAGAAAGTTTTGTATTTCTGGCACTTTTTCTGGATTTAGTGAGATGTGGGTGTCGTATCCTTTGCCTGTTCTTTTTTGCATCAGGTTTACCCATTGGTTGTTTTCTAGTTCTTTCATTGCTTTTTGTATTAGTTTTTCTCCTGGGTGTGTCATTCTGTATTGTTCTGGCATGCCTTTGAGGACGAAGTCTAGTGGTGTGTGTTTTCCTCCCCACATTCGTGCTCTTGTTAGTTTGTTTAGGATTAGTTTTTTTATGGCGGTTATTTCGTCCATTGATGAAAGTTTGTGTTATTTCCTTTTAATTCTTCCCTTCTCTTTTTATACGTTAATGTATAATTCCGAAAGATTTAAATATTTGGTAGTTTTCAAGAAGGTTATGGAAGAGGATTCAGTATTTTTGGAAGTTGTAGGTGACAGCCCGCGGATGAGAATATTGCAGTACTTGATAGAAGGGCGGGATTTTGATTATACTTTGACTGATGTGCTTAATGCCGGTGTGAGCTGGGGTACTTTGCATTCTGAGTTTCCCAAATTGTTGGATTTGGGAATCGTGATTAAAGTTAGGGAAGTCGGCAGGGCAAAATTGTATAAAATCAACAAAGAAAACCCGACAGCCAAAAGGTTGATAGACTTGTATGATTCCCTGATGCTGAAAGAGCTTGAGAGCAAAAGGGAAGTTCTGGTTGAGGTTGGTTGAGAAATCGTTTTATTTTGTGGATTGTTTCCAGAGTATTTCAAAATATTTTTTGTAGGATTCGGCCGATTCTTTATTTTTGATTAGAAAGCATATGGGAATGCCGTGCACATTTATTGTTACAACATAATCCTGGAATACATCAATCCATGCTGGAGTTTCGAATTGCTCATTCATGTACTTTACTTCTGTCAATTTCATCTTTTCTCTTAGTTTTCCGAATTCCCTACAGTCGTGGTTGTAAATAACCCTCATTTTTATCCCTGTTTCTATCCTTCTTTTGTTCCATTCCATCAGATATCCTGCAAATTTCTCATTTGCTTCCCTTGGAACGCCCATGATGTCTATGCAGTCTCCTTTTTTCAACTCTTTTAGAACCCAATCATAGAATGTTTTGAATCCTTTGGCGCCTTCAAAAACCTCTGCAATTGGCTTGTATTTCTTCTCCTCATACTGTGCTTTAAAACTCGGAATTGCCTTTTGAAGCGCTTCTTCTTTCTTTTTCAGGTCAGTCTCTTTTTCTTTTAGATAGTCAAGAAGCCTTTCAGGATCTTTTGCTTGATAGTATTTCCTGCCTGCTTGTACGGCGTAGGTGACAAGTCCCTTTTTTATCAGTTTGTCCAGTATCAGGTATGCTTTACCGGAAGCGATTCCTGCCTTCTTGATGATGGGTCCTGTTGTGGAGCTTCCGATTTCCAGAAGCGCAAAATAAACAGCTATTTCTGATTTGGTGAGTCCAATCTCTGATAATAAGTCCTCATACATGATGTTCAATATAGCTTCCGGATATAAAAATCTTTCTATTAGTGCCCACAGGGGAGGAGGTAATATTTATATCCTTATTTGATGCTACTGCTAAGTTATTACATGAAGCCGGGCGGGCTTAAAGCGCGATGAGGAAAATAAAATGGAAAACGAAAACTATCTGGACGCACGAGCATTCAGAACTGAAAATTATCTTGCAAAGCGTATCTACAAATTAGACACTGATTGCGTACTTGGTGAGCCAAAAAAGCTTGAAGACTTCATTAACCGCAATAAATACGTTGATTATACAAAAAGAAGTTTTGGGGGTATATAAAATGAACCAGGAATTGACTGGAGTTTTGTCAAGGGATGTAAGAAAATCATTCAGAGAAGTATTGCTGAGGAAGTCTTTAGAGCAAATAGCGGGTTTTGTAAAACGTTGTACTGGTGACTCGCATAGAGAATTCTTCTATGCTTTCATGAATGATTCCGAAAAGTATGGCTTGGAATACATATCAGAGA
>CAYUHB010000178.1:0-2497 GCA_964444355.1 uncultured Methanosarcinales archaeon | reverse complement strand
GCCATTATTCGCGGCAAGCTTTGCAGACTCATAAGCAATAGCAGGGTTCTGAGTCTTGCCGTCACTCAACAAAACAATATTCTTGCTTCCAGGAAACTGGCTCAGCACGCTAACAGCCTTCATAACACCAGCGCCAATATTAGTGCCTCCGCCCCACTTCAACCTGCCAATCAAGTCCTCAACACCCTGCTTTGAGAAAATAGGGCTCGGCTCAGACAACAAGTAAGCCTGCGTGTTAAAAGCAACAATCGCAACACGAGTATCCAACTTCAAATTATGCAAAATATCAACTGTAGCAGACTTGGAAAAATCAGCAGTACTGGCGAAACGGCCAAAAGGAGCGCCCTGGGAGCCAGAAACGTCAATAACAACAGCCATCAAAACATCACCGGGCTTTTTCTCAGGAGCGCCAACCATAACAGGCAGCAAAGTCTCAAACACTGAATTCCTGTAATTGCCCCTGTCAAACGAATTTTCACCGCCAAAAACAACCAAACCATTCCCATCAGCAACAAAATCATTAATCACATCAGAAACAGGGTCAAGAGCCTGAGCTTTAACGTCATCAACCACAATAGCATAATAATCCTGCAAGTTCTGAGGCAAACTGGCAGAAAGATCAACCTGATACAACTGCTTCAACAAAATCTCCAAAGGACTCGCTTTCTCAGTATACAACAAAACCTTTGGCTGAGGAACAACCTTAACAGACTTGAAAAAAACATTATTGTCAGGGAAAAAGTCCTGAACATTAATACTTGCAGTAATACGGTGAGCGCCTTTTGCCAGCTGCCTGGTAAACTGGAACGCATTATCATTCAAAACCTGGTCGTAAACAACCTCATCATCCAACATCACTTTAAGAGGAACTCCCTTAATATCACCAACACGATTAACAAAAACAGTGAAAGCATTCTCAGAATTCTCCAAAGTCTTTGAAGGACCAAGCACCTGAACACCAGCATCACTTTTTATCGGAGCCAGCTTGATAGCGTTAATCGTGGCATTAATCTTGCTGGCATACAAAGCAACATCACCCAAATCAGCACCACTATTAACATTCCCGTCAGACAACAATAAAACACTGCCAAAAGGCTGCAAACTGCTCAAAACAGAATCACCCATGTTTGAAACAGTGCTCGTGCCAACAACCTTAACTTCAGTATTAAGCTTTTTCTGCAAACGTTCAGCCAACTGCTGAGAAACATCCTCAAAAACAGCCATAGAAGTGCTGTTGTCAACCAGCAACTGAATGAAAGGGTCGCCCTCAATCGTCTTCTCACGCTGAACAAAAGGAGAAGCAAGAGCAATCAAAAGAAGAATTACCAAAGCCGCACGGGTAAAATGCAAAAATTTCCTGACCCTGCGCTTCGAAACCTTCACAGAAGGCTCCTCTTTCATAACTATGAACTCGTGATGCAAAAGCCAGAAAATCAAAGGAATCAAAATTAAGACGAAAAGCAAAACCCACGGGTACTCCATATGCGCGTACGACCACCTCAAAACATCAGTAACGCTCATAAGTCACCCCTATACCTGATGAAAAATATCTCAAACACGACAAAGAATAATGCAATAACTAAAAGCCAGATGTCCCAAGAAAACTCCCTCTTCTCCTTAACAGGCTTCAACTCGTACTCAGTGCTCATAGTACCAACAGGCTTTTCCAAATTAACATTCGATTCAAGCTCGTCAACAAGATTAACAGCAATAACCCGGTCATCCAACTCGTAAACGCCAACCTCATCAAGCACCAAAGCAGCACGCTTAACAGTCTTGGAAGGCGTCTTAATCTTCTGCTCCCTGTCAAGAATCAAAGTATCACCAGCCTTAAAATTAAGATTCCTAACATCCTGCTGTTCAGTCACAAACTTCATCAGCTCAGTCCAAAAAATAGGATAATGAGGCACAAACTTGAATTCATTGGATTCAGCAATACCATAATAAACCAGTTTGCCAGTGCCAACAGGCTTTATTGACAGGACAGGAACCTTGTTCACACTCGCAATAACAGTCTGATCGCCAACAGTCTCTGCAGCAAAAACCACATCAGCAGTTCCAAAATCAATGTTTTTCGTAAAACGGTTCAACTGGTCAATAGAAACAACACCGCCATTAGCCTTGCCGGCAAACTTCACAGGCAACAAGCCCTTATAATCAATCTTCTGACTATCATCCTGCACAGCAACAACAACAGCAGCGCCATTCTCAGCAGCCTGCAAAACATTCTCAAAAGTGCCAGGCAAAACCTGCTCCATATCAACATTACTGATAACTATCACATCATAATTACCCTCCTGAATAACAGGAGGCTCTGTAACCGTAACGTCAAGCTCTCCAGAAGCCAGCAAAGCATTCCTCAAATAAGTTGAAGCATTATTAGTAATCAGCAAAACCTTAGCCCTGCCACCAGCAGGAGCAGACAAATAAGCAACATTATCAACAGCCAAATCATCATTAATGCCTAACTCGAGCTTGGTAACGCCAGAAGGAGTCT
>CAYUHB010000177.1:0-2500 GCA_964444355.1 uncultured Methanosarcinales archaeon | reverse complement strand
CGAACATCTTGAAATTGTTTGCTCCTATTGCTCCGTTTGTTACAGAGCAGATTTGGCAGAATTTTAGGAAAGAGTTTGGCGGTGAGGAAAGTATTCATTTCTGCGCCTGGCCCAAGTTTAATGAGAAGGATATTGATGAAAAGCTTGAGAATCAGATGGTTGTTGCTGACCAGGCTGTTCAGGCTGTTCTTTCTGCAAGGGAAAAAGCAAAACTCTCTTTGCGCTGGCCTGTGAAAAAGGTCGAGATTGTTTCTCAGGATGAAGTTTTGCTCGAGGCTTTGGAAGAATTGGAAGACGTGATTAAAGTTCAGACTAACTGCAAGGAAATTCACGGTCATAAGGAGTTTGCCGAGATCAAGATTAAACTCAAGGCTAATGCTGGTCCTTTGGGCAAGTCTTTTGGCGCAAAGAGTCCGAAGATTATGGCTAAGATTGCCGAGCTTTCTGCACCCGGTGTTCTTGCTGGTTTGGCAAAGGGCAAGTTTTCTGTGAAGATTGACAAGGAAACGATTGAGCTTAACAAGGATCATATTATTGTTGAGCGTGAGGTTCCTAAGAAGTTTGTTGAGGTTGAGTTTCCGCTTGGTCTTGTTTATCTTGACGTTGAGCGTACTTCTGAGCTTGATGCAGAGGGTTTTGCGAGAGAGGTTATGCGCCGTGTTCAGCAGTTGAGGAAGGAAGCTGGAATGATGAAGGCTGACAAGGCTCACGTTTACGTTCAGACTGATGCTAATACTGTGAAGATGATTGAGAAGTGGCAGGACAGGATTGCTGAGAAGTGCGGTGCTTCTGTGAAGATTGGTTCTGCTGAGCCTATGCGCAAGCACGCGTTTACTGCCGAGGAGCAGATTAAGGAGAAATCGTTCAAGATGTTCCTGGATAAGTGTTGAATAGTTATTTCATAATTCATAAATGCTTTTATAAGTCAATATGATGAAATTCTGTCGGGTGATGCCTTATGGTCGAACTGAATGTGCGTGTTAAAGCAAGAAAGCGTTCTCAGGATATAATGCCAAAGAATATTTTAGAATTGATGGAATCTGATAGGCCGCATGTTATCATGATTGATGGAACTGTCTATGAGGGAACTTGTCAGGATGATGAAAGAATTCTTGGAATGCAGACATCCGAGCCTGCCAGGTTTACGGATGATGTGGCTCGCGCTTTTGCTGCCGGTCACAAAGGAGTGTATTTCCCGTCTTCACGAGCAGGAAATACGTCAATTCCTTTGCAATCGTTTATTGATGGCGTTAGGAGGTTGTGCAAAAACTTGCCGCAAAAAGCTAAAGAGCATATTGCCAAAAATCCTGATTTCTTGAAGGATTTGGAGGGAGAATTAAAGTATTTGGGGACGGTGTCGCCGATTATTGAGAGTGAAAGACTCGGTCGGAGAGAAGTTTATGGTCTTGTCGGCTCCATTCTTGATGAACGCGCTATTTCAGGCGGCAGACAGGAATCAGAAAATTTTAAGCTTTATGGTCCTCAAGGCCGCCAGTATGCGATTACTCTTGGACTGTGCTTGAATTTTTTTGGAGAACGCAATTTTAATGTGGCTGGCCGGTTTTTGAGTATGACATTTCCTGGAGAGACAAGTGATGAACTGAAGAGACTGGAGGAATTGGTGAATAAAAGGTATGTGCGGGCTAAAGAATTTGAGTGTGATAGGGGTTCTCAAGCAACGATTCAAATGTCAAGGCATACGCTTCAAATGTACGCAGATAGGCCGGATGAAACTCGTTGTCATCTGACTATGACAAGCCCGGCTTTTAGCTTGCTGGGGGCGGACGGTATAAGAATGCTTCAGAATTACGTTCCTCCTTTGTCTACTGCCCAGATGCTTGAGAAATTTGTTCCTGTTGCTGACCTAGTCGTCAGCGCAGCTGGAAAACTGGCAAGTCAAAGGCTTGAACAAAGGATGTCAGAGACTGAGGGAAATGTTAGAAAAGCGCTTGGTGATGCCTACGGCAGCCTTTTGGGAGACCATTAACGCAAATACCATAATGTTTTTATAATCCCTTCATTCAGCAAGTCTTATGAAAAAGTTTGTGATACTATTATTATTCTTGCTCCCGATTGCTTATGCTCAGCTGGATTGGGGCATTACTGATTTTCGTTGCGGCAACAAGATTTTGGACCAGTTTGAGTTGTGCGAGAAGGGCGTTAATGTAAGTTATTGTGAGAATCTTTCAACAATTCTTAAGGTTGATACTGTTTGTGATACTGCTCATTGCACCTGTCTTCCAAGAGTGAATAAGGCTTACTGCGGAAACAATATCCGCGAGGGTATTGAGGTTTGTGATGGTACTGGCGAAGACAAGTGTCCTGAGTTTGGCGCCGCAATCAATATCTCTTTGGCTTGCAATCCGAAAACCTGCGGCTGCAATCTTAATGAGACTATTCCTAATGAGTACAATCCTGCTGTTCTGGACAAATATTCCAATTTGTCTTCTTCCTCTTCTGTTTGCGGTGGCGCTGCATCCGCTTCTGCCACATGAGCAGG
>CAYUHB010000176.1:0-2501 GCA_964444355.1 uncultured Methanosarcinales archaeon | reverse complement strand
CAACGAGACAAGAGAACCGGTAAAAGTACCTCTAAGCCCAAGAAAAACAACGCCTCCATCAAAACAAACCCCTTCACCAGTACAAAGACTGCCGATGGTATTCGAGAAAGTATACGCGTATTTCAGTCAAGCCCAGCCGATGGACTGGGTATGTTTTGCAAGCTATGTAATTACGGCATTGCTGATTGGACTGCTGTTAATCCACGCAGTATTCCGCAACATAAACGACTACATATACAAGAAACCCACAAAAGAATTCCTGACCTGGCTGCTGATAATAGCGATACTCGCAATGGTTTTATTGAACCAAACAATGTGCGGAACATCATCAGTCCTGACAATGATTTTAGTACTGGTGTTTGTACTGCTGCTTATCTTCAAAGCAATGTACTCCCAGTTCAAAAAAACACCAAAATCACATCCAGACGAGCCGGTAATCAACATGGACGAACTGCAGACAATACTGAAGAAAACAAAGAACCTGAAACGAATGATGAAAAAGATGGGAAAAAAGGCGCGCTGATATTCTTCGTAATTCACGAGTGGTAAAAAACGAAAGGTTTATAAGCGGAAAAAGGTTAAGAAATCTTTATGAAAATAAACCCTTTCCTGGTGCAGGACTGCGCCATCACAGACAAAGATCTTGATAGAGAAGAGGTTAAAAGGTGCTATGTGGCAAGGGTTCTGACAAAAGGAAACTGGAAAGACCACCAGAATGTGGGCTTTGAAAACATCAGAAAATACCTGCCAGAAGTGGCAATACCTAAAGAGAAAAGGATGTTCTGGGAGTGGTATTTCAAAGAAGGAGAAAGATATGTCAATAGTAACTGAACCGCAGAAAAAGCTGATAGAACTTGCCTACGAAACTCCTCTTGTCAGAGACAACTTTTGGTTTGCAGGAGGCACGGCACTGGCAGAGTTCTACCTCGGACACAGAACATCCAGAGACCTTGACTTCTTTACAGACAGACGAGAAGATTTCAAAAATGCAGTAAGAGATTTCCAATCATCTGCTGAAAAACGCGGAATGGCTCTGAGCCTGGACAAGATGTGCGAGACATTTGCGCGCTTTACAGGCACTCTCGACGGAGAGCAGGTCAAAGTGGAATTCTGCGTTGATGCACCGTACCGATACCAGCCGACAGCAAATTCATCCTTGGGAATAAAAGTTGAAAACCCGGTCGACATAGCCTGCAACAAACTATCAGCACTCTACGACCGCTCTGAAATCAGAGACTTCATAGATGTGTACTTCATCCACAAAGAGATGTTCGGCCTTGACAATCTCATCTGCTGGGCAAAACAAAAACACGGAGGAATGGACAACGTCATGCTTGCCATTGCATTCCAAAAAATAAACCAGATACCGGATGACTCCCCTCTGTTTCCCAGAATGCTAAAACCACTCGACAAGAAGGAGATGCGCGAAACATTCCTAAAATACGCAGTACGGCTTATAAGAGAGCCGTTCGAAGCGAGACCTTACTCTCAATAATGTTGTGCTGTACAACAAATGGCATTTTTATGCCCTTTTCTGTTGTACTGTACATTTTGTTGTATTATACAACCAAAAAGCTTAAATATTTGACCTTTGTTGTATATGACAATGGATGAAAAAGAGAAGATATTGATGGAGAATTTTGAGGAATACTACGGCCTCGGCTTTGAGGCCTTCAAAAAAGAAAAGTACAACACAGCGACGACGCTGTTTTTCAAGGCAATGGCAGCCTTGTGCGACCTTTGCATTCTGAAAAAAGACGGAGTTGTTCCTTCCTCACATTCAAACAGGTTCAGGATTCTGGAAGAAAAGCATCCTGAAGTTTATAAAATTGCGGACAGGGATTTCCCTTTCTACCAAGACAGCTACACGAAAAAAATGGATGAGGAGACTGCTAAACTGCTCAAAGAAGATGCTGAAACTCTTAAAAAAATTGTTGGAATCTGAAAAAAAAGACAGGGCCATATTTGACATTGTCGTCTACGGCTCTTTGGTAAAAGGAAAAACCTCTGCCGGAGACATAGACCTGGCTGTTATCTTCCTAGAAGGAGCATTAAGGGAAAGACTGGACAAAATTCAGGTCATTAAAAACAAAATAAAAACCCGAATCAGCAAAGAACTGGACATAAAACAGGTACTGCTGACGGATTTGTTCTCATCTGACTTTCTTGCAAGAACCGGAATACTTCTGGAAGGCGAAAGCGTTTTCAAAAACAAAAAATTCTGCGAAACACTCGGATTCAGGGCATTTTCCCTGTTTTGGTACGATCTTAAAGGGCTGACACACACCCAAAAAGTCAAATTCAATTACCTGCTTGCAGGAAGAAGCGGTTTTAAAGGAATGATACTGCGCCTTGAAGGAGAACGGCTTGCCAACGGCGCAGTAAAAATACCAATACAACATTCCATCGAATTCGAAGAAATCCTGAAAACAAACAACGTGAACTACAGGAAAAAAGACATACTTGAAGCAATTTGATAGGTTTTTCTTAATAGTCACTTC
>CAYUHB010000175.1:2296-2505 GCA_964444355.1 uncultured Methanosarcinales archaeon | reverse complement strand
CTTCTTGCCAGTCTTTTGGGTTACACTGCTTACAGAATTAGGCTGAATAGTGCAGGTACTCCTCCGGCAGGTGCGCCAGCAGCAGGAACACCGCCAGCTCCAGCAGGAGCAACACCAGCAGTTCCAGCAGCACCACTAGCTCCTCGAGACTATCTGTTGCAAAGAGCAGCTGCAGGAGACGCAGAGGCACTGCAGTTTCTTACGGCATA
>CAYUHB010000175.1:0-2286 GCA_964444355.1 uncultured Methanosarcinales archaeon | reverse complement strand
GTCGGCCTAGACGTCGTCCTTAAGATACCTTTTTAAATCTCCTATTTTTCTTTTGAGTCATGACTTATGACTTTAAGGTTGTAGAGCCTTCAATCTTGGATTTTTGGAAGGATAATGAAATCTACGAAAAAGCGGTAAAGAAAAACAAGGGCAGGAAGCGTTTTTACTACTTGGACGGTCCTCCTTATACTTCCGGTGCTATTCATATTGGTCACGCCTGGGGTAAGGCTCTCAGAGACGCAGTTCTTAGGTACAAGCGTATGCAGGGTTTTGATGTTTGGGACCAGCCTGGTTTTGACATGCACGGTTTGCCTATTGAGGTTGCTGTTGAGAAGGAGCTTGGCATTAAGGACAAGAAGGAAATCCTGAACAAATTTGGTCTTTCGCGTTTTATTGATGAGTGCCAGAAGTTCGCGCTGAAGCAGTTGTGGCCAATGGTTGCCGAGTTCAAGCGCGTTGGTGTTTGGATGGATTGGGAGAATCCTTACATGACTATCAAGAATGAATACATTGAGGGTGCTTGGTGGGCTTTGGCTAAGGCTGATGAAAAAAGTCTGTTGTACATTGGCAAGAAGGTTATGACTTGGTGTCCGAGGTGTGCTACTGCTTTGGCAAAGCACGAACTGGAGTACGAGACGAGGAATGAGGATTCTATTTTTGTAAAACTCCAAGTAGAAAACAAGCCTAACGAATTCCTTATCGTCTGGACTACTACTCCTTGGACTTTGCCGTTTAACATGGCCGTTATGGCTCATCCTGATTTTATTTATTTGAGGGCAAAGGTTGACGGTGAGGTCTGGATTCTTGCAGAGGCTTTGGCTGCCGGCGTTATTGGAGCTGTTGCTGGCAAGAAGTATGAGGTTTTGGAAAAAATTAAGGGCGAGAAATTAGCTGGCACGAAGTACGTTCACCCGTTTAAGGATGAAGTGAAATTCCATCAGGGCGTGAAGGAAAAGAATGCTCATCGTGTTATTTTGTCAGAGAAGTATGTTTCTACTGATGCTGGTTCTGGCTTGGTGCATTGTGCTCCTGGCTGTGGTCCTGAGGATTTCGAGGTTGGTAAGGAATTCGGTCTGTCTTCATTTAACGAGGTTGACGAGCAGGGTTGTTTTTCTGACGTTATGGGTCCGCTTGCTGGTTTGATTGCAAAGATTGATGATGACCGTTTTGTGCAGGCTTTGAAGGACAAGAATGCAGTTATTGATGTTGTGAAGGTCGAGCACGAGTATGCTCATTGCTGGCGTTGCAAGACTCCTGTTATTTTCAGGGCTACTGACCAATGGTTTTTGGCTGTTGAAAAGTTGAAAGATGATATGATTGAGAAAAATAAGAAGGTTTATTGGGTTCCTGACTGGGCTGGCAGCAAGTGGTTTGACAGTTGGCTGAAGTCTTTGCAGGACTGGTGTATTTCGCGTCAGCGTTTCTGGGGTATTCCTTTGCCTATTTGGGTTTGCGCTTGTGGCAAACGTAAGGTTGTTTCTTCTCGTGCTGAGCTGAAGAAATTATCAGGGAAAGAGCTTGAAAACATGCATCGTCCTTGGGTTGACCTGATTAAATTTAAGTGTGAGTGTGGCAAGGAGATGTCTCGTGTTCCTGATGTTCTTGATGTCTGGCTTGATTCGGGTGTTGCTCCTTGGGCTACTTTGAATTATCCTTCTGACGAAAAGACGTTCAAGGAGATGGGCTTCCCTGAGTTAATCCTTGAGGGCAAGGACCAGATTCGCGGTTGGTTTAACAGTTTGATGTGTATGAGCATGATTAGTTTTGGTCAGGTTCCTTACAAGGCTGTTTACATGCACGGTTTCATTAATGATTCTTCTGGCAGGAAGATGTCTAAGTCTTTGAAGAACATTATTTCTCCTGATGAAATTATTAGCCAGTATGGCGCTGATACTTTGCGTTATTATCAGATTGGTGCTGCCCAGCCTGGTTTGGATTTGAATTTCAATCATGAGGATGCTAAAATAAAGCACAAGAACCTGATTGTTCTTTGGAACGTGCAGAATTTCGTGATTAATCTTGCTAAAGATCTCAAAACAAATCCTGTTGAGATGGATGATGTTGTTATGAAGTGTGCTGTTGAAGAGCGTTTTATGCTTTCAAAGATGAATACTGCCATCAAGAAAGTCACCAGATTGTTTGATGAGTATCATCTTAACGAGATTCCTGCGGTCATAGAAGACCTGTACCTCGCGCTTAGCAGGAGTTATATTCAGATGGTTCGTGACAAGTCTGCTGTTGGCGGGGAGAATGAGCGACGCCGTGGACGTCGCCGAGCGGGTCCGT
>CAYUHB010000174.1:0-2507 GCA_964444355.1 uncultured Methanosarcinales archaeon | reverse complement strand
AATGCAGATAGAACACCCTGCAGCCAAAATGATAGTAGAAGTGGCAAAAACACAGGAAGCAGAAGTGGGAGACGGAACAACAACAGCAGTCATACTCGCAGGAGAACTATTACGAAGAGCAGAAGACCTGCTGGACCAAAACGTGCACCCAACCGTCATAACAAAAGGCTACAGGCTCGCAGAAGAAAAAGCACAGGAAATACTTAACGAAATAGCAGAAAACGTGACAGAAAAAGACGAAGCAACACTGCGCAGAATAGCAGAAACAGCACTAAGAAGCAAAGGAGCGGTAGGCGCAAAAGAAAAAATCGCAGAACTAGCGGTAAGAGCAGTCAAAAAAGTAATAGAATACGCAGACGGACACGTGCACTTTGACAAAGAAAACATCAAACTCGAAAAAAGAACCGGAAACTCAGTAGAAGACACAGAACTAATAGAAGGAATAGTGCTGGAAAAAGAAGCAGTACACCCAGGAATGCCAAAAATGCTCAAAAACCCGAAAATTGCGCTGCTTGATTCTGCGCTCGAAATAAAAGACACAGAAATAGACGCAAAAATAGAGATAACAGAACCGAGCCAAATGCAGGCATTCCTCCAACAGGAAGAAAAAATGCTCTCAGACATGGTAGACAAAGTAATAGCATCAGGAGCACAGGTCGTATTCTGCCAAAAAGGAATAGACGACATGGCACAGCACTTCCTTGCAAAAAAAGGAATATACGCTGCAAGAAGAGTCAAAAAAAGCGACATGGAAGCGCTATCAAGAGCAACAGGAGCAAGAATAGTAACATCTCTAAGAGACCTGAACAGCAAAGACCTCGGAACAGCAGGACTTGTAGAAGAGAAAAAAATAGGCACAGACGAAATGACATTCGTAACAGGATGCAAAAACCCCAAGTCAGTCACGATACTAGTAAGAGGCGGAACAGAACACGTAGTAGCGGAGGCAAAAAGAGCACTCACAGACGCAATAGGAGACGTAGCAGCCTCCTTGCAAAACGGAAAAGTAGTAGCAGGAGCAGGAGCGCCGGAAATAGAAGTAGCAAAAGGACTCCGCAAGTACGCTGACAGTTTGTCAGGAAGAGAACAACTCGCAGTACTCGCATTCGCAGACGCCTTGGAAATAGTGCCAAGAACACTCGCAGAAAACGCAGGACTGGACCCGATAAACATACTTGTCGAGCTCAAAGCAGCACACGACAAAAAACAAAAATGGGCAGGAGTAGACGTGTTCAAAGGCAAAGTAGTAGACGCGTGGGCAATGGGAGTCATAGAGCCATTAAAGATAAAAACACAGGCAATCAGCTCAGCATCAGAAGTAGCACAGATGATACTAAGAATAGATGACGTGATAGCAGGCGGAAAAGCACCACAAATGCCACCACAAGGCATGGGCGGACACCCTGGAATGGAATTCTAAAGATTTTTAAACCAACTTTTACTTTTTTATTATATGCGAGCAGTCATAAAAGGAAAAAGAGTGACATTAAGAACGCTCAGAAAGAGCGATGCAGACAAGATAACAGAATACTGCAAAAACCCAGCGATATCAAGATGGACAAGAAGCATACCATATCCATATGTGAAAAAATATGCAATAGACTACATAAAGAACAGCAAAGAAAAATGGAATAAAAAAGAAGCCTATAACTTTGTAATAACGCGCAAAGAAAAAATAATAGGGTCGATAGCATTAATGATAAAAAATGAAGGCATAGCGGAATTAGGATATTGGATAGCAAAGCCATATTGGGGAGAAGGATATGCCACAGAAGCATCAAGACTAGTGATTAAAGAAGGATTCAAAAAACTCAAATTACACAAAATATACGCACACCACATAAAAGAAAATCTGGCGAGCGGAAGAGTAATGCAAAAACTCGGCATGAAAAAAGAAGGAATAATGCGCGAACACACCAAAAAACAAGGCAAATACCGGGACCTGATACAGTACGGAGTACTGCGAAGGGAATTCTAAGGGGTAGAAATATTTATATACAGAGTTTCTTATTTTTCAGTATATAAGTAAAAAAGGCATCGCCGAACAAGTTCGGCGGGTCTTTTTTTCCAAAGTAAAAAAAGGTGATATCTATGGCAGAAGATGAAATTCCTACTTCAGAAGACGAATATGAGCTGCTTCCACACAAAGAAATAGAAGACCTAAAAGACGAGCTGGCAAAACTCAAAGAATTCGAGATAGCGCCAAGCAAAAAACTCCAGGTATCACTCCTTGAACTCAACACAAAACTCGACAAACTCATAACAATATTCGAGGACGCGACACACGAGCTAAGAATAGAAGAAGGCGCACTAAGCTTCACAGAAAAAATGAGGCCGATACTCGAAAAAATGAACAAGATACTCGAGCAAAATTCTGAAATAGCATCAGGCATACTAGCACTTGCAGACATGGTAAAAGACATCAAAGAAAAACCAGAGGCAAAAATAGAGATTGAAACACAAACACTAATGCCAATGCCTCCAATGACGGCATAGTATATGCCAAT
>CAYUHB010000173.1:0-2511 GCA_964444355.1 uncultured Methanosarcinales archaeon | reverse complement strand
TTGTCTATTGGTGTTCAGAAGATGGTTCGTTCTGATATGGCGTGTGCTGGTGTTATTTTCACGCTTGATACAGAGACCGGCTTCCCTGACGTGGTCTTTATTACCGGCAGTTATGGTCTTGGCGAGAGCGTTGTTCAGGGTGCTGTTAATCCTGACGAGTTTTATGTTTTCAAGCCGACTTTTAAGAAAGGTTATGCGCCTTTGATTGACAAGCGTTTGGGCGAGAAGGCTACTAAAATAATTTACACTGATGAGGGTACTCGTCCAATTAAGAAAATTGATACTCCTGTGGAGGAAAGGAAGAAGTTTTGTTTGTCTGATGAGGAGGTTCTTACTCTTGCAGAGTGGGCTATGGTTATTGAGGACCATTACAGCATTAAGAAGGGCAGATGGTGTCCTATGGATATTGAGTGGGCTAAGGATGGTCAGACTCATGATTTGTTTATTGTTCAGGCTCGTCCTGAGACTGTGCAGTCCCAGAAGAATCGCAATATTATTGAGGAGTATAAGTTGTTGCAGAAGGGTAAAGTTTTGGCAATGGGCAAGTCTGTTGGCAACAAGATTGCGCAGGGTCCTGCTCACGTTATTCGTGATGTTAAGGAGATTTTTGATTTCAGGCCTGGAGAGGTTCTTATTACAGAGATGACTGATCCTGACTGGGTTCCTATTATGCGTATTGCTTCTGCTATTGTTACAAATCGCGGCGGAAGGACTTCTCATGCTGCGATTGTCAGCCGCGAATTAGGTCTTCCTTGTATTGTTGGCACTAATAATGCGACGCATACAGTCAAATCCGGCCAGAGGGTCACTGTTAGCTGTGCAGAGGGTGAGCACGGTGTTGTTTTTGAGGGCTTTTTGAAGTTTAAGGTTGATAGGATTGATATTCAGAAGACGCCTCGTCCTCAGACCAAGGTGATGATGAACATTGGTGATCCTGATTCGGCTTTTGATTATTCTTTCTTGCCTAATGATGGTGTTGGTCTTGCTCGTGAGGAGTTTATTGTTAGCGAGTACATCAAGATTCATCCTATGGCTTTGATTAATTTTGATAAAGTGCTTGATGAGGAGACTAAAAAGAAGATTGAAGATCTCACATCGGGTTACAAGGATAAGAAGCAGTTTTTTGTTGATAAGCTTGCTATGGGTGTTGGTATGATTGCTGCTGCGTTCTACCCGAAGGATGTCATTTTGCGTTTCAGCGACTTTAAGACAAATGAATACGTTAATTTGATTGGCGGAAAGTATTTTGAGCCTCACGAGGAAAATCCTATGATTGGCTGGCGTGGTGCTTCAAGGTATTACAAGCCGGGCTATAAGGCTGGTTTTGCTTTGGAGTGCAGGGCTATCAAGAAGGTTCGTGAAGAGTTTGGTTTGACTAACTTGAAGGTTATGGTTCCTGTTTGCAGGACTCCTGAAGAGGGTAGGAAAGTTCTTGCTGTTATGAAGGAAAATGGTCTTCAGCAGGGCAAAAACGATTTGCAGGTCTATGTTATGTGCGAGATTCCCAGCAATGTTATTCTTGCAGAGGACTTTTGTGATATTTTTGATGGTTTCAGCATTGGCAGCAACGATTTGACTCAGATGACTTTGGGTGTTGACCGTGATTCAGAGCTTGTTGCTGACATTTTTGATGAGCGCAATGAAGCCGTCAAAAGGATGATTGAACACGTCATCACAATTGCTAAACAGCGCAAGAAGAAGATAGGTATTTGCGGTCAGGCGCCTTCGGATTATCCTGATTTCGTGGAATTTTTGGTCAAGTGCGGAATAGATAGTATTTCCTTGAATCCAGACGCAATAGTACGAACACGCATTGTAATCAATGAATCTGAGAAAAAGCTAAGAAGATAGTTTTTTAAAAATGCCACTGGACATTCCGTAAGATTTACGGGTTTTTATCGTCGATAAAAATTTATACTTTTTCCACTGGACAAGTGCGCGCGTGAAGTATTTAAATGGATAAATTGCAAGTGCATTCATGGTTTCAATTAATGTTTTTGATTTGCTTGCAACAAATAATCTTATTCATGCTAAAGTTGAGCAGTCTTTTCTTTCGAGGCTTAGGGGGCAAGTTATTGAACAGTATGGCTCAATTAGAGAATATCATCGTGAAAAAAGCATAAGTGACTCGTATGCAACATTAAGGCAACAGCTTTCTATTTACCGTTATTTTAAGTTTTCTCGACTGCTTAGAATTGCAGCTGATCTTGGAGTGCCTGAAGAAGAGGTTTATTCTAATATACTGTCTTTTATTGCACATGGCACTAACACAGGAAAGGAGGTTGTTCTTCCAAGAGAGTTAAATGTTGATGAGTTATTTGTTGAAGGATTTGCTCTCTATCTGGCTGAAGGAGATAATGGTTCAAATGGAATCAAAAAGCCTCGAAAAGTTCGATTTACAAACATGGATTTAGGGGTTGTGAACTTTTTTCTTTCCTGGCTCAGGAAATATTTTCCTGATATTGCGTATTATGTTAGATTGTATGTGCCCTATTATCAGGAAGTGAAACC
>CAYUHB010000172.1:0-2533 GCA_964444355.1 uncultured Methanosarcinales archaeon | reverse complement strand
AATGTGGCTTCCAGCCTGGCGCCTTACAATAAAACCTGATTTTTGAAACGCTTTAACACATTCCTTGCCAGAAATACGAGGCAACTTCATACAGCTGCAACAAGCATGTCAAAATTCTCTCTTGGGACAGGAAGCTTGTCCTCCACCAACGTCTCGATGTAGAGTTTAATAGCTTCTTTAATGTTCTTTAACGCATCTTCCTTCGTCTTCCCCTGACTGACGCATCCTGGCAAACTAGGACATTCAGCAACCCAGTAGCCATCCTCGCCAGGGTAAACCACAACTTGTCTCATGACAACAATTAGTTAATTTTTGTTTATAAAACTTTCGAGAAGAAATCAGGATTCGACAGAAACAAGACCTGGATTAACTCCACTACACAAATCCTTTTAACAGGCATTTCTGCGCAGACGTTCGATGACTGCCGGAAAATACCAATCCTCACAAGATGATTCTGTAGACTATTTTTCAGAAGAAGCAAAAAAACACCCTTTGCTTTCGCATCAGCAGGAAATGAATTACGGAAAACAAATGTTCTGGTATAAAAAACAAATAATTTCCCTGTTATCAGAACTTCCAAGATATGAAGGAGGTCTTGAAGATAGACTGGAAAAAGCACGTGATGAAACCAAATCAGCCGCCAGAACAAGCATAATAATACGAAAACCGCCGATAGACAAAGTCATAAAAACAAAATTAGGCATCTGCCTGGAAACCGTACGAAGAATAAACAATTATCTGGAAACTTATGATGATGGACACTCAGAATATCAAACGCTGGTAAAAAGGAGAAACAAGCAAGAGCTAATCAACGAATTCAAATTCACACATAAATTCATAAGTGATTTAGTAGCTACCGTGAAAAAAATAGAGCAAAGCGATGACAGCACAGAGTTTGGCAAGAAATATTCCCAAATACGAAAAGTATTCAATGAAAAATATTCAAGACAAATTCAAAGAATGTATTTCCTGAATGAACAATATTCCGAGGTATTCAATGCGTTTTTCAATGCAAACCTCAGACTGGTATTAAGCATAGCAAACAAGTACAGACACAGAACGGGAATGGCATACATCGACATTATCCACGAAGGATGTATTGGATTAATGATTGCATTAGATCGATATGATTACGCCAGAGGATTCAAGTTTTCCACATATGCAACACACTGGATAAGGCAAACTATAACAAGAGCGCTTTGTGAAAAAACGCGAACAATAAGGATTACAGTGCACACAATAGAAAAACTAGGCAAATACCATAAAGCCCGAAAAACCCTCTTTCTGGCAGAAGAAGAGCCAACAATTGAAGCGCTATCACTGGAAACAGGAATGTCAGCAGAAGAACTGAATAAACTGATTAAAATAAACACCAAAAAACCAATATCGCTTGACATCGTAATTGACACAGAAGACGGCGAAGGAGGAACATTTGCAGAATTCATAGAAGACAAAAAAGCAGAAGACCCGATAGAGAATGCGCAAAAACAAGATCTTCGGGACAGAATATTTGAAACACTAAGAACTCTGACTCGAAGAGAAAGAAAAATACTTGAGCTGAGATACGGATTGAACGGACCGCCATCCACGCTTAAAGAAGTGGCTGAAGATTTCCCGGTCTCAAGAGAACGAGTAAGACAAATACAATCAAGTGCTATACGAAGACTGCAGCACCCTCTAAGGCGCGAAAAACTGGAAGTATTCCTCGAAAATGCCGGTTCAGATAAGTGATGCGCGTATTCTATATCTATTGCTACTTTTGAGTAGTGAAAAATAGAAAGATTTAAATATTGAGGATATACAAATAAGATTGAAATGAACACATACTATAACCCGGATATAATTGACTGTAAAACTGATGGAAGATTTGCGATGAACGGCGCCTGCATCTATGTAACTGAGGCTGTTTGCTCATACAGAGGCGCAAAAGTGGATATCAAAGGACCCAAAGGCCAAATAATGGGGTTTGAGTACTTATGCACAAGATGGTTTTCCAGAAATCAACGAAAAGAAGATGCAGTAACAGAAGGCAAGGGCACTGACCCAAACGCAGATACACAAGTTGACTAATTTTTTAACAACATTTTTAACCAATTGACTTTTTCTCCTCTATATGGAAGACATAGAAAAATGGCGAAAAGCAGGCAGGATAGCAAAAGAAGCGCTTGAATACGGCAAAACTTTAGTCAAAAACGGAGCGCTAATCAGAGAAGTCTGCGACAAAATAGACGCCAAAATAATAGAATTAGGAGCAAAACCTGCCTGGCCGACACAAGTAGGACTTGATTCAACAGCAGCACATTATACGCCAGAAAATGACGACGAAGCAGTGTTTAAAGACAATCTAGTCTGCTTAGACGTAGGAGCACAAGTAGACGGATGCATAGGAGACAATGCAGCAACAATAGATTTATCAGGCAAATATTCAGACATAATGAAAGCATCAGAAGAAGCACTAAATAACGCAATCAAAATAATAAAAATCGGAACGCCGATTGGAGAAATAGGAAGAGCAATACAGGAAACAATTGAA